>JALVQN010000185.1 GCA_027025555.1 Desulfobacterales bacterium | reverse complement strand
CTTCCACGACTTGAGGCGACCGCCCGAAGGGGTTTTCATTCGAAGCCAGCTTGACGGCCCCGCTGCTCCCGTACGCCTTTTCAACCTCTTCGACGGGCCTGCCCGGCACATAGGGAGGGATGGCGGCAATGTATGCCGGAACCCCCGCTTTCCATGCGGCGGCCGGCGCTGCTTTTTTCGGGGTCATTTCGATGTCGGGTACAAAAGGACGAACCGGTTCATGGCGTCGCCGCCTTCCGGCCTTCTTCCAGGGCCGCCAAATTCATCTCGATGAAGTGTTTCTTCTTTTCAAACTCCTTTCGAACCGCGGCCTGAATCACTTCAAAGTCGAGGATCCGGCTCCGGGCGACAAAGGCCCCCAGGGCCACGATGTTGGCGGCCCGGGGATTGCCGAGCCCCTTGGCGATTTCCGTCACCGGCACGCGGAGTTCGTCCACATCGTCCCGTTCGGAAGTGACGGCAATCAGAGAACTGTTGACGAGGACCACGCCGCCGGGTTTCACGGCGGCGGCAAACTTTTCCAAAGAGGGCCGGTTCATGGCCACCAGGTGCATGGGGTTGCGGATGATGGGGGAACCGATGGGTTTGTCACTGATGACCACCGTACAGTAGGCCGTCCCGCCCCGCATCTCAGGGCCGTAGGAGGGGACCCACGCCACCTCCAGGTCTTTATCCATGGCGGCTTCGGCAAGGATTTTTCCTGAAAGCAGGATTCCCTGTCCTCCGAAACCGGCAAACATCACTTCGGTTTGCATCATCCCTCCTTGACCGGTTCAGGTGTTTTCAGATCGCCCAGCGGGTAGTAGGGAAGCATGGTCTTTTGGGCCCAATCAATGGCTTCGGTGGGCGTCATCCCCCAGTTGGTGGGGCAGGTGGAAATGACCTCCACGAAACTGAAACACCGGTTTTCCATCTGGTATTGAAAGGCTTTCCGGATGGCCTTCTTTGCCCGAAGCACGTATTTCGGAGCCAGCACGGCCTGCCGGGAAATGTAGCCGGGCGTGGAAAGCGTCGCGAGCAGCTCGGCCATCCGAACGGGCATCCCCACCTCTTCCACCCTCCTTCCAAAGGGCGTGGTGGTGGTTTTCTGATCGGGCATGGTGGTGGGCGCCATTTGGCCGCCGGTCATCCCATAGACCGCGTTGTTCACAAATACGGTGGTGAACTTTTCTCCCCGATTGGCGGCATGAACGATCTCCCCCATGCCGATGCTGGCCAGGTCGCCGTCCCCCTGATAGGTGAACACCATCAAGTCCGGACGAACCCGTTTGATCCCCGTGGCCATGGCCGGCGCCCGTCCGTGTGCCGCCTCCTGGAAATCGAAGGTGAAGTAATTGTAACAGATGACCGCGCACCCCACAGGAGCGATTCCCACGGTCCTTCCAGCAATTCCAAGGGCGTCGATGGCTTCGGCCACCAGACGGTGGATGATCCCGTGGGTGCACCCCGGACAATAATGGGTTTCCTGATCCGAAAGGCATTTGGGTTTCAGAAATGTTTTTGCCACGCTTTCACTCCTTTACTTATGGCAGCGGATAGAACAATGCCTTGCAAACTCACGTGCGCATCAGATCCTTCACCGCGTCCATGACCTCCTCAGGGGTCGGCACTTCTCCCCCGCATTTTCCATACCAGCTTACGGGTCGCTTCCCCTGGACACTTCTTTCAATGTCTTCAACCATCTGCCCCATGCTCATCTCAACGCTCAGGACATGGCGGCAACTCTCCTTGGATGCCGCGTCGAAGACGGCCTTTTCCGGAAACGGAAAAAGGGTCTGGGGACGCACCAGAGCCACTTCCAGGCCTTGGGTCTTGAGGGACTCCAGGGCGCTGCGGCAGACGCGACTCATGGTGCCGTAACTGACGATCAAAACCGAGTAATCGCCCTCGGTGTTGTAAGTTACGTAACGGATCTCCTCTTCTTTCATCCGGTCGTATTTGGCCTTCAACTTCAAATTATGGGCATTGAGGGCCTCCGGATCGAGGTAGAGGGACTTCACCAGGTTCCTTTTGTTGCTTTTGCGCGTCTCCATTCCGCTGGTGGCCCAGTCGTCCTTATTGGAAGGCGCACTCTTGAGATGGTCCGGGAACACCACCGGTTCCATCATTTGACCGATGAGCCCGTCCCCGAGGATGATCACGGGATTCCGGTACTTTTCAGCCAACGGGAAGGCCATCATCACCATTTCCACCGCTTCCTGAACAGAGGCCGGGGCCATGACAAGCAGGCGGCAATCCCCGTGCCCGATGCCTTTTGTGGCCTGGAGGTAATCGGCCTGTGAGGGCAGTATCCCCCCGAGGCCCGGCCCTCCCCGCATGATATTCACGAATACGGCCGGACATTCGGCGCCTACAATGTAGCTGATCCCCTCGCTCATGAGGCTGATGCCCGGGCTGGAAGAGGTGGTGAAAACCCTTTCACCACAGGCAGCGGCCCCGAAAATCATATACGAAACCGCCACTTCGCTCTCTCCCTGTAAAAACACGCCCCCCACTTCCGGCATCCGTTTGGACAAATATTCGGCCACTTCAGACTGGGGCGTGATGGGGTAGGCGAAGTAATTGAGACACCCCGCCCGGATGGCGGCTTCCCCGATGGCTTCATTCCCTTTCATTAACACCTTGTTCATGACATGCCTTTCCTACGCTGCCGACGGCTCGGCGGCCTTTTCACTTTCCTTGACGATGCGAATGGCCACATCCGGGCACATGATGCAACATGTGGTGCAGAAGATGCAATCTTCAGGGCGTGCCTGAAAGGCCGGAAAATAGCCCTTCACGTTGACCTTTCCGGATATTTCCAGCACATGCTTCGGGCAGACCGCCACGCACAGGCCGCACCCTTTACATCGGTTCGTTTCGATTTGGTGGTTATACGGCTTCAATGATCACTCCTTTTTTCGCACGGATCAAGGGGTTGGACCTGCCCCGAGGAAGGCATCGGTTTTTGTAAATTGCATCCTTCCATCAAGGCACAACGACTCAATTTCTCCGGGTTTTTCCATGGGGGGACAAGCTGCCGCTCAATGGGCAGGATCGGACAGCGAAAGGCACAGGGCTCGAGCGCTTCGACCAACCAGCCAGGTACGGCAAGCACCTCCAGGGGCAAGCCGCTTTGATCCGAAAAACGCGCCACGAACCGATACCCTTTTTCGATGTGGGCCTTTCGGGTCTCTTCCATGAGGTTGGGGTTTGCGATGATTCCGGTCATTTTCAGCCCTGATTTGCTTTCAATGGACGCTTGCATCTTCTGACACCCCGACAGGGTTTCCGTAAAGGGACGAAAGGGATTGAC
>JALVQN010000184.1:5711-9874 GCA_027025555.1 Desulfobacterales bacterium | reverse complement strand
CGATTATACCGTCTTTGAAAACGGCGCCTACCAGATGTCCCGTGCCGTGGCGGAACTGGCCGACGCTTTGACGACGCGCCGAAAGCGGCGGGCGCTTTCCATGAAAAAATAGCCCGCTTCCCCCGGGACCCGGATGCGGCGGTCCTTTTTTAAAACAGGACCCCCGGGGTTTGATCAGAAGAAACGGACAGCGCCTCCGGGTATCCGGATAAAGACATGCGCCCCCACGGTCAGCCCTGAGGCCCGGAACGCCTCCTTTGCCATCCACAGGGTGAGCAAGACGCCGGCATCGCCTGTAATCCGTATCCGATCCGCTTCATCGCCGATCTGGACCACCCTTGCCGGGACGACATTTTCCATGTCGGCCGGTGCATCCGGGAAGAGCTGGATCTGGGCGGGATCGATGGAAAGCCGAACCCTGCCCGTGCGATCCGAATCCACAAAAAGCTCCAATATCCCCTGGATCCGACACCGTTTCCGTCCTGTCTCCTCTTCCAGAACATCTCCATAAAAAAGGTTGTGCACCCGGCCCGTCACCGGCCTTCCATGGGAAAGGGAGAGAACCCGCGGGGAGATCCGAAAGGCCTGTTCCACGTTGTGAGAGGTAAAGATGATGAAAATCCCTTTTTCGGAATGGATTTGGTGGACAATGCGTTCGATGGCCACCTGGTTTTCCACGTCCACACTGGCAAAGGGCTCATCGAGCAAAAGCACCCTGGGCATGCAGGCCAAGACCATGGCCATGGCAATCCGTTGGGTCTCTCCGCCTGAAAGGACCTGGGCGGGGACATCCTTGAATTGGCGCATGTCCACCAGGGAAAGGGCCTCATCAACGCGCTTTTCTCTTTCTTTTCCATCAATCCCCCGAATCTTGAGGCCGAATGCGATGTTCTTGGAGACACTGGTGGTAAACAACACGGGATTCTGCTGGACCAACCCGATCTGGCGCCTGAGGATGAAAAGATCGCGTGCAAAGTAGTCGATTCGCCTGCCGTCGAAAAGGATTTCCCCCGCGTCCGGCCGCTGGAGGAGGGCCAGGATTTCCAAAAGGGTGGTCTTCCCCGAGCCGTTGGGGCCCAAGAGGGCATAAACGGCTCTCTTTTCCAGGACCAGGGCCTCGATATCCAACACGGTCCGACGGCCGTATTGTTTGATCATTTGGCGAATTTCAAACATCACTAGGCGCTGCTTCTTCCCTGCAGGAAATGCAGGAAGACATTCACGGAAAGGCTGATGAAAAGCAACACCAGGCCGAGAGCCACGGCCAGGACGAATTCCCCCTTGTCGTATTCAAGGGCCATGGCCGTGGTCATGGTCCTCGTGAATCCCTTGGCGTTTCCGCCCAGCATCATGCTGATGCCGATTTCCGCAATGACCCTGCCGAACGCCGCGATGACAGCCGCCATCACGCCGAATCGGGCTTCTCTTAAAACGACGAGGGCGGCCTGGAGGGGGGTGGCCCCCAGGGTCAAGGCCGTCTTTCGATAGCGATGGTCAAGCCGGCCCACCGCGGAGTGGGTCAAAGAAATGACAATGGGTAAAATGAGGATCACCTGACCGATGATCATGGCCGTTGGGGTATAAAGAAGATCCAGCATGCCCAAAATGCCTTTTCGGGACAAGAAGGCATAGACCCACAAACCGATGACCACGGTGGGCAGGGCCATGAGCGTGTTCAACACCGTGATCAAGAACCGCTTTGCTCTGAATTCATGTAGGGCGATCCAAAACCCTACGGGAATCCCGAAAAACGAGGCGATGGCCGTGGAACTGAGGCTCACCTTGAGGGAGACATAGATGATCAGGTAAAGATCGGGGTCCAAAGACCAGAGCAAGGAAACGGCCGAAAGGAAACTGTCGATTAAAAAGCCCACGGCCCTCCACCTGCAAAGGCCACGGCCCAAACGGGTCTTTTGCCCCTTGGGCGTTGAAAAAGCATCACGGCCTTGATCCCGAAACGCTATTTCGCATGGGGGAGGGCGTCCGGGAAAAACGCCGTCCGTCCTTCGATTCTGTAATTGGCGATGAGGCGTTGCCCCTGTGTGCCCACGAGCCATTTGGCAAAAGTATCGGCCAGGTCAAACCGGACATGGGGAAAGGTCTTCGGGTTCACCGGAATGATCCCGTAAGGATTGAACAAGCGGGCGTCGCCTTCATACAGGACCTCGAGGTCCAGTCCGGTTTTGCGTCCGAATTTATACTTCAGATAGGTGCCCCGGTCCGCCAGGGTATACGCCTGCTTTTCTTCTGCAAAGGTGAGCGTCTTCCCCATCCCCTGGCCGATGGAAATGTACCATTTCCCCGGGGTGCCGGGATACATAAAAAGGCGTCTCTTCTTTTTTCCGCCTTTTATGATCTCCGTGCTCCGGGTCGACAGGGGCACCCCCGTGAGCTTCCACAGGGCCTGTTCTTTGATGTGCGTGCCGCTGTCATCGCCCCGGGAAATGAAAAAAGAGCCGGTTTCGGCGATTCTTCTCAAGGCATCCGGGGCGTCCTTTGCCTTCTTGACCTGTGCCGGGTCTTTGGAGGGACCGACAATCACAAAATCGTTGTGCATCACGGCAAGTCGATAGGCACCGAAGCCGTCGGATACAAACTTTTCTTCTTTTTCCTTGGCATGCACAAAAAGAACGTCCACGTTGCCGTCCATCCCGTCTTTCAGGGCCGCCCCCGTCCCCTTGGCAAAGACCCTGATCCGGATCCCGGTCTCCCGATAAAAGGCCGAAAGCAGTACATTCAATAACCCGGAATTCTCCGTGCTGGTGGTGGTGGCCATCTTCAGGACCTTCCCGTCACCCCATGCCGACAGGGGCAGGAGGATCCCCAAAAGCACAAGCCATCGCCAGTTTCCGATTCCGCTCGACATTGTTGATCCATACCTTCTATGTTGCATTTTCCCTCGCCTGCTTAGACCTGTTTACTCCCTTCCCCCCTCATGAAGCGCATCCATGGCCAAAAAGGATGAACCCGACTAAAACATATCAGATATTATTTGTCAATATATTCATCTTATTTAATTTTATTAAATCATAGTCTTTTATAATAACCTATATATACTTTTACGAACAGATATAGAGAGGTGTCTCGGTCGGGACGCCTGGGGGACGGACCCTCTACAAGGGGGGATGCATGGTTGAAACGCGCCGGGAAAAGAGAGCGCCCATGCCGATGAATACCCCCACCAGAAAAAAGGCGCTCTTAAAGGATGCGATCTCGCCGACGGCGCCGATGAAGGCGGGGATGAGGCCGCCGCCGGCCACAAAGGCCGCGGGAATGGTGAGAGACACCATCATGTTCCGAAGGTCCGGACGGCTCACCCGGGAGAGGATCGCAAACCCCGCGGGGAAAAAACAGACCGAGATGACGGACTGGATGAATATCGGAAAAATAACATGGGTGGAAGAAGAGATGCCCATCGCCATGGTGGCGAGACCGCTGAGGAGAAAAACCAAGGTCAAGACGCGCTTCGCCCCCAGCCGGTCCGCAAGCCACCCGCTCCAAAAGACCACCACGGCGCCGGCGAGCCGCGAAAGGGCCACCACGGTGTTGGCCGTCCTGTGATCAAAGCCGTGCTCGGCCACCAAGAAAACCGGGAGCATGGCGAACAGCCCCAGGGTGCCGGCAATACCGAGAGCAAAAAGCAGGATCAAGCGCCAAAAGGAAGCATTTGAAAAAATCGCCTTAAAGGACTCCATGCCGGGGGGGGTTCCGGAAAAATCCCCGTCCCTGCCGAATCCCAGGAACACACCGGCCAGCGCCAAAGACATCAGGCCCAGTACGAAAAAGGGGGCCCGCCATGAGAAATGCTGCATCAAGACTTCCGAAATCAACGGGGCCGCCACAAAGCCGATGTTGGGCGCCAGTTCGTGGACGGCGATGGCCTTGCCCCAGTGGCGGCCCTGAAACGTCGTGGTGATGATGACGATGGCCGAGGGCAGGTAGAGTCCCCCGCCCACCCCCACAAGAAAAAGCACAAGGCGCATAACGACGGGGTTCCGGCTAAAAGAAACACCGATCAGGGCGGCGCCCAGGGCGCCCCCTGAAACCAGGACGGTCTGACGGTGGGAAAACCGGGACGAAAAAAAGCTCGACCCCACGAGGGAGATGAAGTACCCCATGGAAAGGATCAAAAAAAGGGAACCCGCCTGGGCATGACTCAACTC
>JALVQN010000184.1:0-5701 GCA_027025555.1 Desulfobacterales bacterium | reverse complement strand
AAGCACCGGAGACAGGACGATCCGGCCCATGAAATTGATGAAAAAAATCGAGGTGAGAAGGAAAAGGCATCCCAGGTGCCTGGAAAACCGTTCAGGGGGCGCCTCGGTTTCGGGCACGCCGGTCGTCTTGGGGTCCATGCATCACCGGTCTTTGGGTGGGGGATCTGGAAGAGGAGGAGCGGTTGACTTCATTCATGCTCCGGTTTGCCGTTTTCTTTCAACGCCCTGTAGGGAAGGTGCACGGTAAAGGTGGATCCCTTCCCGAGTTCCGAAGCCACGTAAATGGCGCCGCCGTTTTCCTTGACCAGCTTTTCCGTGACAAGGAGTCCCAGGCCGGTCCCTTTCTGCCCCTTTGAGCTGAACAAGCGGGTGAAAAGGTTCTCCAGGGTCTCCTGGTCCATGCCGATGCCGTTGTCGCTGACCTGGAACTGAATCATGCCGTTCTTCAGCAGCGCCGTGGAGACCGTGACGGTCCATTTTTTCTGGCTCAACATGTCGAAAAGGCAGGCATCGATGGCATTGTTCACCAGGTCCAGGAGGATGCGGTGAACCGCCCTGGGGTCCATATGGGCCCGCCCGACGGCCGGATCGAGGTCCTGGATGAGGGTGATGTTGTGCGCTTTGGCCAAGTCCGCCACCAGGCTGCACACGTCCCTGACGATGGCATTGGGGGAGCAGTCTTCGGGTTCCGGCAAGCGCTCTTTGGAGTACATGAGAAGGTCCATGACCAAATCGGAAATCCGTTGAATGTTCCGTTCGATCATCCGCCAGCCGTCTTTGATCTTCTCCGTATCGTCCTTTTCCACGGCGCGGTTGAAGACATACACCCCGCCTTTTAATCCATAGAGGATGTTCTTGATGGAGTGCGCCAGCCCCGCGATGGTCTGGCCCATGGCCGCCAGCCGTTCCGATTGGATCAGATCCTTTTGAAGGCGTTTAATTTCCCACAGGTCACAAAAAAAACAAACGCTGCCGATCACCGCGGTGCCTTGAAATAAGATGGCTCCGGAAAATCGGGTCGGAACGGCCTCCCCGGATTCTGAAACCACCGTCACCTCCCGCCATTGGGAGAGATTCACGTCTCCGATCTTTCCCAGTCCCAGGCGCACTTGATTTCGAATTTCCGGAGGATAGAGGGTCTCGATGGTGGCCCGGTTGAGAATCTCTTCCGGGGCGTACCCGAAGATGCGTTGCGCCCCTTCATTATAGATGATCACGATGCCCTTCTCGTCGGTGGCGATGATGCCGTCATTGGAAGACCGAATCAGCTTTTCCTGGAAATCGGAGCGCCTTTCGATCTCCGCCGTGGCTTCCCGGACCATGTCCTCCAGTCTCTCGGCGTATTCCTTCAGCTTCTCCCGGGCCTCCTTCTGCTCGGAGGTGTCCCACAGGGTTTCAATGGCGCCGATGAGATTGCCCTCCGCGTCTTTGATGGGAGCGGCCGTGAAATAACACCATTTCCCATTTTCCCCCAGTTTGGGAAAAAAAACTTCCGCCTCATAGGCGCCTTCAATGAGCGCAGAACGACGCCAGCTTTTTCCATAAAGCCGCTCCATCTGGCTTTCCGGAATCTGATCGAGGATGACATCCGCCATGGAGGAACGCTCACTGTCCCAGAAGGGTTCCCATTGCCGTCGGGTGCCGATCATTGTCTCGGCCTTATACCCGGTCAGCCGTTCCATGGCCCTGTTCCAATGGGTCACCCGATGGTTTTGGTCGATGACAAATGTGGGAATCGTGCTGCCGTCGATGATCTGGGAAAGGATCTGCTCCCGTTCGAGAATTTCCCGTTCCAGGTCCTGGAGATGGGCCGTCCGTTCCTTGAGAATGCCTCCGATTTTTCGGGCAAAGCCGTTGAACAGGCGCCGGATGCGGCGGGGATCTTCAAGAGACTCTTCCAGTTGATGGATATGCCGAATCCGCTCGGCTTCGATGGTCAGCACATCATAAAAGAGCATGGCCTGATGATGGTCGATAAGACGGATATGGGGGGGCAGATCCGCCCGGATGGCCCGGGCCACCGCCTCTTTTCCGGTCAGCTCCACGAGGAGCGAGAGATCCTCGAGCTTGAAAAGATCCCTGTAATCCCGTGACGTGAAGACTCCCGATTGGACTGCGAAACGATATCCCGGGGCGGTTTTCCTAAGGTCCGACACTCCAAGGATTTGCATCTTCAGATGCCTCAGGTGGGGCCCCTGGATCATCTGGATGAGCTTTTTCCCGATCTTCCCGGCGCCGACAACACCGATTTTCGATCCCTTCAGACGACGGATGTCCATTTCGAGTTCTTACGCCAAATCAAGGCCTCAAAGTCTTGTTCGATCTTTTCTTCCCCTTTTAAATGAAATGCGACACTTGAGGAAAAAGCGGGACTTACAGGCAGAAAAATCACGTTGCCGGAGTTCAGTGCACCATCTCTTCAACAAGGTCCACCGCGGTATCCAAATCCAGTTTTCCCATATTCAATACCAGATGATACAAAGACGGATCTTCATAACCTGTCTTCCCGAGCCGGCTGTACAGATTGGCCCGCCGTTTATCCTCGTTACGGACCACGCGTTCGGCTTTGCTTCGGCTCAGGTCATAGTTTTCCATCATGAAACGAACCCGATTCTCAAAGTGATCGATCATGAGGATGTGGAAGGCGTCCGGATGGTCATCCAGGATGAATTGGCTCCCCCTGCCCAGGATAACGACGTCGCCTTCATCCGCCATGCGGGCGATAATCAAAACAAGGTAGTCGAGATAGATCTGCTCGTCCAGATATCCATATGCACCTCCCAGGACACGATCGATCCACTTCTGGGAAACCAAACCGGATATGAGCTTGGACAGTCGGCTGCCGGCCTCCTTTTCAAAGGCTTCCACCCAGTTGGCGGAAACATTGGCTTCTTTGGCAAGCATCTGGATGATGTTGTTGTCGGCAAAGGTATACCCCAACCGTTTGGCCAACATCTGCCCAAGGGTCCTGCCACCGGCCCCGAACTGTCTGGAAATGGTAATGACAGCCATCCACGCCTCCTGTTGTCCTCTATGCTTCCATGCCGAACCAACCCTTTCGGAAACTATCTCGCCTTTTATGGAAAATCGGGCCTGAAAAGGGCTTTTCCGTGTTCACCGGTCCTCCGGGGGGATCAACAAGGTTGGAAAGATCGATTTGACCCCCAGCGCTTCCGGAATATTGCCACTCAAACGTTCTTTCCAGGAAACCTGCGCAGATGTGCCCATGACAATCAATGTGCACTGGCTTTCCCGGGCGGCCTTTTCGATCTCCACAGCAGGTTTTCCGGCATAAACGTGGGGTATGGCCTGAATGCCTTCGCTTTCAAACGTTTCGCAAACTTCTTCCAATCGCTTCCGGGCTTCTTTGCGTGCCTTCTGCACGGTCATACCTGACAGGCTTTTGAGGTTTTTCTCGTCGATCACGTGCATCACATGGACCTGGGACAAGATGCCCTTGAGGCCCTTAAGACAGTCCATGGCCCGAAGACTGGCCGGCGACCAGTCCAAAGCCAAGAGGGGCCGTTGAAAGGGTTTTTCAGCCTGGCTTGCATCGGGATGCAGGTACTTATAGACGAGCACCGGTGTCTTGGATCGTCGGATGATTTCCATGACATCGGATCCTGCATAAAATTGTTCCAGCTTCCCCCGGCGGGGGCGTCCGATGACGATCAAATCCACCTTTTCCTTCTCACAGGCGCTAAGCACCTGGTGCACAAGGTCTCCCACGGTGATATAGGCGCCCACCTCCATGCCCTGTTCAAAGAGATTTTCGGCCCAGTCGATAAACCGAATGTTGGCCATTTCCCTGAGTTTGACTTCCTCTTCCTTGCGATAGCCTGTTCCACGCCGCAAAGCGACTTTTTCCCGCTCGATGACATTGAGAAAGACCACATGATTCAGCCCTGTCTTCCTGAGATCCAGTAAAGACTGGAGGGCATCGAACCACAGTTGCTCGAATTTGGTCACAAAAAGGAGTTTTCTTATCTCCATGATCTTCTCCTCAACGGTCCGGGCCAATGAATCGGGTCAGGAAATGCCCTATAAAAGGGGATCCTTTTCCTGGCGCAAGAACCCGCACCCGGTTTTCCCGAACCCGGATTATCAACACCCCGCCGCCTGTGTATCGAACCGTTTTTCCCGGCGACCGGTTCAGCCGATGACGCGCTTCACGGCCTGGGCAAGCTCCTCGGCTTCCACCGGTTTTTCAAGATAGATTTCAGGTTCGGGGACTTCTTCTCCACCGAATTCGGTTAAGGCTTTCTGAGATCTCAAAAAAGTCTTTTTGGCGATTCCGGAAAGAATGATCACGTGTGTATTTTCCAGGGTCTTGTCCGTCTTGAGCGCCCGGTAAAGACGAATTCCGCTTTGTTTGGGCATCAAGACATCCAGGATCACCAGGTCCGGATTTTCTTCTTTGATCTTTTTCAAGCCTTCTTCTCCATTTTGCGCGGTAACCGCTTCATACCCGTTTTCCTCAAGAACAGAGACATTGAAGGTGATAACGTCTGGATCATCATCGACGACCAGTACCTTTTTACTCATAATCGCTCCTCCTGAAAATCAATGAAATATTGCCTCGAACCGGCTTCAAAACCTTAATAAAAGCGGCTTGACCAACGTATCGGAACCGATCAAATCCATTTCATCCATTCATTGCTTCATCCGGTTTGTCTTTGAAGGGAATCGTGAGGGTAAAAACTGTCCCTTGCCCCGGTTCGGATGTAAAGGAAATGCTTCCGCCGTGCTCCTTCACGAGTTTGCTGGTCACCAAAAGGCCCAAGCCCGTCCCCTTGGGGCCTTTCGTGCTGAAAAAGGATGAAAACAGCTTTTGCTGCACTTCTTCGTCCATGCCGCACCCGTTGTCCTTGATCTGGAAACGGATCCGATTCCCTTCTTCCCTTACGGTCACAAGCCGGACCTGAAAGGCCTTCTCCGCGTCCTCGTCGAACAAGCAAGCATCGATGGCATTGGTCATCAGGTTCAACAGGCAGCGGTAAAGGCTCCGTTGGTCCATGAAGACATGGCCGATGGAGGGATCGAATTCTTTAACGATCGTGATCCGGTTCTCTTCCGCAAGGGTCTTTAAAAGTTCACAGACCTCATCGGCGATTTCATTGGGTGAGCATCTCTCATATTCCGGCTCTCTTTCCTTGGAATAGGTTAAAAGGTCCATCACCAGATCAGAGATGCGGCCGATGTTTCTCTGGATCATCTCCCAACCGGTTTTTAGCTTGTGGGTGTCATGCTTGTCAAGGCCGAGGTCCACCAGGTAACTGCCCCCCTTGAAGCCATGCAGGATGTTCTTGATGCAATGGGCCATGCCTGCAACGGTCTGGCCGATGGCCGCCAGTCTTTCGGTTTGGACCAGTTCCCTTTCCAGGCGTTTGATTTCCCGTAAATCGTGGAAAAAGGCAACGCTTCCCACCATCTGGTGTCTTTCTCTTAAAACCTTCCATGAAAAACGGACAGGAATCACCTCTCCGCTCTTGGAACGCAAAAGGGTTTCGGTCCAGGGGAGAGCCTCCTTCATCTTCGGGGCCTGGCCGTGGACAGACAAAAGCTGCCGGATTTCCGGGGAGAAAAGATCCCGGATATCCATCTTCCTGACGACTTCCAGGCGTGAATAGCCGAAAATCTGCTCTGCCGAGGGATTGAAAATGACGATTTTCCATTCATCGTCGGTGGCGACGATGCCGCC
>JALVQN010000183.1 GCA_027025555.1 Desulfobacterales bacterium | reverse complement strand
ATCATGCGCATGAATCAGCGCATTCTCATGGCCATGGGCATCCTGGTCCTGGATTCTGTCGTCTTCTTTCTTCCCCTTGCCGCGGTGTTCATGGCCTACATCCTCATCGCCAACCCGCCCTGGTTTCGCAAGTTTTTGGAAGGCCTCGACCGGCGAAACGCGCCGAGCCGATCCAAGGCCGAGCGGTGAAAGGATGGGGTTTAAAAGAAACAGACACCGTGTTAAAAGCAGCCCCGAAGAAAAAGAGGTGGCCGATGAACGGGAAATGAGCCCGGAACCGAGCTTGTTTCACCGGAACAACGAGACCCAATTGGATTGGCATGGAGATCATTTTAAGGATTCCATGGATATTGACAATGCGTTTGAGTTAAATTATGCTTACCTGTGGTTGAAGCGTTCCGAAACTATTACGGCAATCTGGAATTTTTAAATGTGAAAAACGTCCCCTTGCCCCAGGAGAATCGTCATGAAACCCACCGGTAATCCCGTCACCAATCCCACCATCGTGCTCCGGGAAGAATTCGACGACTGGGCCATCCTCTTCGATCCCGATACCGGCCATGCCCACGGCATCAATCCGGTGGGGGTCTTTGTCTGGAAGCACCTGGACGGGCGCCATAGCCTCGACCAAATCCTGAATAAATTGCGGCAAAAGTGCGAGGCCGTGCCGCCGGATGCAAAAGCGCATCTTGAAGCCTTCCTCAAAGACCTCGTTTCCAGGGGATACGTGGGTTATGAAGCCGCATAAGCCGCACGCGCCCCGGGTCATGAAAACCCCGCGCAGCGTAGAAATCGCCGTTACGGGCAGATGCAACCTGCGGTGCGCCTACTGTTACCATTTTTCCAGCGCCGGCGATGTGGACAAGGACCTGCCCAAAGAGGCATGGCTTCGGTTTTTCCGGGAATTGAAGCGCTTGGCGGTCATGGATGTCGTCTTGGGCGGCGGCGAACCCTTCTTCCGGCAGGATCTGCCCGAACTCTTGGAGGGCATTGTCCGGAACAACCTGCGCTTTTCCATCTTGAGCAACGGCACCCTCATTACGGATGAAACCGCCGCGTTTCTCGCTTCCACGGGACGGTGTGACCATGTTCAGGTCTCCCTCGACGGATCCGGGCCGGAAACCCATGATTTCTGCCGGGGCAACGGCAATTTTCACCGGGCCCTGGGCGGTATCGAGCGGCTCCGGAAACATGGGGTTGCCGTCCACGTGCGTGTTACGATTCACAGACACAACGTGGCGGACCTGGAAGCGGTTTCCCGGTTCCTGCTGGAGGA
This sequence comes from Desulfobacterales bacterium, assembly GCA_027025555.1. GTDB lineage: Bacteria > Desulfobacterota > Desulfobacteria > Desulfobacterales > UBA2156. The sequence goes on along the minus strand of JALVQN010000183.1, from coordinate 2,047 downwards.
TCTCGGGCTGGATACGTTTTCCACCAACTCCGCCTCCTATATGGGGCTTTTCACCCAAAACGCACAACAGGTGGGATTAACCCTGGAAGATCGTGTGCGGGCCATGGAAACCCTTGTGAGGCTCAATGAAAAATATGACAACCGCATCCAGGCCCAGGCCGGGCCCCTGGCCGAAGCCGTCATGTGGGACAAAATGGAAAAAGCCCGTAAAGCGGGAAAAACAAGCCTGCCCGGATGCGGCCGTCTCACCGCCTGCGGCGGCGTATGGAACAAAATCGCGGTGCGCGCCGACGGCGCCATCGTTCCTTGCACCATGCTCAGCCACATGAAGCTCGGCTGGATCAATCAGGACGATCTTAAAGCCGTTTGGCGGGATCATCCGCAAATGCGCAAAATGAGACAGCGGCACCGAATCCCTTTAAGCCGGTTTTCCTTCTGCCGGGGATGCGAATACCTGCCTTTCTGCACGGGAAACTGCCCGGGCCTTGCCTATACGCTTGTTGGGAAAGTGGACCACCCCAGCCCGGACGCCTGCCTGCGGAAGTTTCTTGAACACGGAGGCAGGCTCCCCACAAGAGACTGAACGATTGATGGAAAAAGACCGAGATCTGGAAAAGCAGGGGTATCTTTTAGATCAGCTCTACTTTTATCTGACCCAAGGGTGTAACCTGCGCTGCCGTCACTGTTGGATCGCGCCCCGGTTTCAGACCCAAGGCCGCACATACGGCGTCCTTCCGGTGGATCTCTTTCGATCCATCGTGGACCAGGCCAAGCCGCTGGGGCTTTCCGGGGTGAAACTGACCGGGGGAGAACCCCTGTTGCATCCGGACATCGGCCGGATCATCGAGTATATCCAAGAGCAGGACCTGAATCTCTCGATGGAGACCAACGGGGTGCTTTGCACCCCTGAAATCGCCCGGAAAACCGCCGCCTGTAAAAATCCGTTCGTCTCGGTGAGCCTGGACGGCGCCGATGCCGCCACCCATGAATGGGTGCGGGGGGTTCCGGGTTGCTTTGAGGCGGCCCTTCGGGGAATCCGGAATCTGACGCAAGCCGGCTTGAAACCCCAGATCATCATGAGCCTCATGCGGCGCAACCGGCCCCAGATGGAGGCCATGGTTCGATTGGCGGAAAGGATGGGGGCCGGATCGGTGAAATTCAACCTGACCATGCCCATCGCCAGGGGAGAAAGATTGCATGCCTGCGGAGACATGCTGAGCATCGAGGAGCTTATCGAGATCGGTTCGTGGGTGGAAAACATCCTTGCCCCGTCCTGTGGCCTGGCTGTCCATTACGACCATCCGCCGGCCTTTCGGCCGCTGGGGAAAATGTTCGGTGAAAACGGTGACGGCTGCAACCGATGCGGCATTCTCGGCATTCTGGGGATCCTGGCGGACGGATCCTATGCCCTTTGTGGAATCGGGGAGAGTGTTCCCGAACTGGTCTTCGGACATGCCGCCGAAGACGCCCTGGCGGATATCTGGGAAAAAAACGGCGTGCTGAATGCGCTGCGTGACGGCCTCACGCAGCGCCTGGAGGGAATCTGCGGAGACTGCCTGATGAAAAATCTCTGCCTGGGAAGCTGCATCGCTCAAAATTACTACCACAGCAAAAATCTCTGGGAGCCGTTCTGGTTTTGCCGGCAGGCCATGGAAAAGCACCTGTTCCCCAAAAGCCGCATCCGGCCCGGTGTCTCAGGGGGAAGGGGCAGATCGCCCGTTGGGAACACGTTTCCGGATACCGAGGATCCCGCTTGAAAGGAGGTAAAAAATGGGAAAAATGAAATACGAAAAACCGATGCTCATCGCCCTGGATGACCCGGATACCGCGGCCGGCCTCTGCAACCCCGGTTCCGGCGACACGGGTCGCTGCAGGCCGGGGGTCGGCGCAGGTTTAAGATGCAGAGCCAGCACCTCTGCGAGCACCGCATGCAGACCCGGCAACTCGCCGGGCTCCCGATGCAGCATGGGCAACTCGCCGGCCCTCCCATGCCTGACCGGCAACTCGGCGGACCTCCGATGCGCAACCGGCAACTCGCCGGGCACCG
>JALVQN010000182.1 GCA_027025555.1 Desulfobacterales bacterium | reverse complement strand
CATCAAGGCATCGGCCATCGATCTGGTGGTGGTGGGAGGGGCGAGGCGGGGCGCCCTGGGAACTTTCGGGATCGGTTCCACCCCCCGCTTTTTGATGCGACACGCGCCGTGTGCGGTATTGTCCGTGGCTTCTGCTTAAAAGGGGAGGTTGGATCGTGCGACGCACAGGGATTGTGATGGACCCGAGATATCTGGAGCATCGGCCCGTCAGGGGGCATGTGGAAAGCCCCCGTCGGCTGGAAACGATCTATTCTTTGTTTCAAGATCCGGAAATGAAGGCGCTTTTTGTGCCTGTTGTTCCCAAAGAAGCCCCCGTGGACGCCCTGACGCGCATCCATTCCCCGGGTCATGTGAAACGCATCGCCCGCACAGCGGAGTGCGCCCTTTCCATGCTGACCCCGGACACCTGCGCTTCATCGGGATCGTATCCGGCGGCCCTTCTGGCCGCGGGCGGGTTTATGGAAGCCATCTCGCAGGTGGTCTCCGGGACCCTGGACAACGCCATGGCCCTGGTCCGGCCGCCGGGGCACCACGCCGAACACAACCGGGCCATGGGATTTTGCCTGTTCAACACCATGGCCGTGGGTGCGGCTTTTGCCCGCCGGGACTTGGGCCTGGACCGGGTCCTCATCGTGGATTGGGACGTGCACCATGGAAACGGGACCCAGCACGCCTTCGAGGCCGATCCTTCCATCCTTTTCTTTTCCACCCACCAGTATCCCCTCTTCCCGGGCACGGGGCTTTTCACGGAGGTGGGCCGCGGCAAGGGGGAGGGAAAGACCCTGAATCTCCCGCTTCCCAAAGGGTACCAAGACGGGGATTACGCCGCCATCTTCGAGCGGATCCTCCGGCCGGTGGCCCTGGAGTTTCAACCCGACCTGGTCCTGGTCTCCGCGGGATTCGATACCCACAGGGACGATCCCCTGGGCGGCATGCGCATGACCGCCGAAGGATACGCCGTGCTGACCCGCATCCTCATGGAGATCGCCGATTCCTGCTGCAAGGGGCGGCTCGTTTTGACCCTGGAAGGGGGCTACCACCTGGCGGCCTTGAGGGATTCGGTGCGCGCCGTCTTGCTGGAGCTGAAAGAACAGACCCGGCGTCATCCGGAACAGGCGGCGGAGGCAGGGGATCCCGGAAAATGGGCCCATGTCTTTCCGCGATGCGTCCAGGCCCAGCGCCCCTTCTGGAGCTGCTTGAAATCCCTTTAAAAGGGGGATGCCGTGGACAAGATCAAGATCATGGAGGCCTCGGTGGCCAAGTGGAACCGGATCATTGAGGGGAAGGGGTCCGATGGCGGTGTCTTGGATTGTCCGCCCTGCCGCATCTTTTACATGCTGGTCTGTTTCGGCTGCCCCATCGCCGAGTATACGGGCAAAAAATTCTGCAAGGGAAGCCCTTACGGGGACTGGTACTGGCACCAGATTGAAGACCATGGCTATATGAGAAAGAAAATCTATTGCCCCGAATGCCTTCGTCTTGCCGAAGCGATGCGCGATTTCATGGTTGAAATCGTCGAACACCTGAAAAAGAAGCGCAACGATGCCCAAAAAACGCGCTCCGGCAGCACACCGCCGGGGCCATGATTGGGAAAAAGGGGGTCTTGCCCCCTTTTAGGGGTCGTAACCAATGCGTGCCGAAAAAATCAGCCGGACTCCACGAGCCCCGGGCCTGATTTCCGGCAACAGGAAAACAGGAGCCGTCGGTTAATGGGCCCCGGGCTGGCCTCTGCCGGTGAAATGGGCCTTTTTTTCACAGCGGCCCTGGTTCTCTTCCGCCGCCTGGGACTCACCCTTGCCGAAAGCGGGGCCTACAGCGTGACCTGCCTCTTCATGGCCTTTTCTTTCTTGTTTCAGGCGGCTTTTTTGACCGGTTTGCCTTCCATTTGCCCGGTCATCGAAGCGGTCCTTTCGGCCGGGGCCCTGGGGGCGGTTGTCCGGCACCGAGAAATCCTTTTCGGCATTTTTAAAAGCATTCGGGAAAATATTCGAAATCAACCCGTTGCCGCTGCCGTGCTCGGCGGCGCCTGTGCCTATCTGATCGTCCGGGCCTTTTTCGTCAAGGCGGACCTTTGGCCGGATGCGATGGCCGCCTGGAAGGGCGCAGGGGGGCTGGGGTCGGGAAACGCGCAGGTGTTGGCCTATCTCTTTTTCCGGTGGCCCACCGGCACTGGGGCCGGCCTGGTGGGCTTTGCCGCCTATCTGGGCATCGGGTTTGCCACCTATGCCCTTGCCCGGCGCTATGCATGGTCTCCCACCGCTTCATGCGTCACGGTGGTGGTGCTCAGTTTCCCCCGGTTCGTGTATCACGCCGTCTTGCCGAGAACCGAACTCGTCCCGGCGGCCGTGGGGGTCTTTTGCATCCTGGCCACGTACCGGCTGGTGGAACAACTCAAGGCCATGGACCTGGTGCTCCTGGTTTTGGCGGTTTTGTTCCAGATTTCCCCCCATCCCATGGGCGTTGTCTTTCCCTTGATCCTGGCGGCATTGGCCTTCAAGGTGAGTTATCATCGTCACGGCATGTTTTCCTGGCGCACCCTGGTGAAAAAAAACCAAAAAGGGGTCCTCTTGGGCCTTTTTCCTGCGGTTGTCTTTTCTCAGGCCTGGCGTGTGGTGCTCGGTTCGGCCGGCGGAGCGGGCTGGGTGGAGCACTTGAAGGGCGCGGCCTTCAATCCGGACGGCATTTACGGGGCCGCCGCCAATCTTATCAGGTATCTCCTTCAGGCGTTCCAGTTTCCCGGGCCGGTGGAAGATCTTCTCTTCAAGGCCACGGGAATCGGATGGAGCGCAATGCTGATGCGCGCCCACGATTTTTTGATGCGCGTTCTTTCGGGGCCCCGGGCCGGCTCGACGGCCTTTGTCCTGCCCCGGACTCCGGGAAGCGCCACCGCCGGGTTCGGCCCCATGGGCTTGCTGCTGCTGTGGCCCGCGGTGTTTTATGCCCTTTTCCGGGGCCCCCGGCGCCTGAAAGCCGTCTCCATTGCCCTTTTGGCGTACGTGTATGCCGTGGTCCTGATTTTGGCCTGGCAGCCTGAAAACGGGGCCTGTTTCAACGTGTTCTATGCGGCTGCCGGCTTTTGCATGGCCTTTTTACTTCCGCCGTGGCGGTTGACCCTGAAAGGCAAAAGGACGATTCTGGTCCTCGGCGCCCTGGTGCTGGCGGTGACCTGTTATCAGATCTGAAGGTCAGGGTTTGCGGAACACATGAATGGATGAACGCACCGCCGTGGGCTGCACCCAGCGATCGGTCTCGCCGTCGTAAAACCATTTGTCCGGGAGCCCCCGGCGGTGGATGAAGGTGGGGTTTTCCGACCATTTGACGAGATCCAGGTAGGCCTGGTGGATTTTCCGGAACAACGCGGCATACCCGCCGTTGTCCGGGTGGTGCCTCTTGGCCTGCCTGCGATAGGCGGCCTTGATTTTTTGCTTGAAATCCGGATCATTGAGTTCCGCGGGATCCAGTTTCAAATAGGTGATGGATTTATGGATATGCCGGGGATGCCGGATGGTGAGCGGCATGACCGCATCGCTGGAGACCTGATTCTTCCGGGCGATCTCCAGGAGGTACCGGGAGGCCAGGTACCGTTTTCGGGTCCGCCGTTTTTCCGCCCACCAGGTATTCCCCAGCACATTGGCCATGTGTGAAAAGTCCTCCGCCGGTTTGGCCGCCTGGTTGCGGCGGTAGAAGAAGCTGAACAGCGTTTCGGACTGATGCGTCAGGATGTCCAGGATCAGGGTGGAATCGGTAAAGGAAAACGTGGCATAGCGGGTATTCAATGCCCGGAGCAGCCCGGTCCGCATGGTGAGGATCTGCTTCAGCCGCTGCCGGCAGTGCAGGGAACAGTATTTCCGTCGTGCCATGTTTTTGGTGGTGCCGCAGGAAAGGCACTTCCTTTTTGGTTTTTCCGATTGGGGCACAGGCTGAAGCGCCGCTTGGATCATTGTCTAAAAGCCGCCTTTATGCGGTTCCCCTTTAAAGATTAAAACTTTTGGGCTGCTTCTTCCAGCAGCCGCTGCGCCGAGGGGCTGAACCATAAGTCCAGGAGCTGTTTTGTCTTTGCCTCCCGGTGGGTTTCAAAGTGTTCCTTGACCCTTTCCACGCGGTTTTCCTTGATGGCCGAAAAACCCGCCTTTGGATAAAGAGTCATTTGAGTGATCTTTTGAACTGCGACAGTTTCCACGTCGCCTTCCGGGTAGATCCCGTCCACCAGTCCCATGGCGTGCGCCGTCTCGGAGTCCACAAGGTCTCCGAGAAAAAGGAGTTTTGCGGCGTTTCGATCGCCCGCGATCTGCCTGAGCATGAGATGCGCCAGGTAGGGCACCGGCAGACCCAGCCGGATTTCATTGAGCCCCATGAGCGTTCTCCCGGGTGCCGCGAAGCGCCAGTCACAGGCAAGGGCCAGGATCGTGCCGCCGGCCACGGCGTGCCGACGGACGGCGCATGCCGTGGGCACCGGGAGGGTGAAAAGGTCCAGGATCACCCCGTCAAAGGCGTACCAAAAATCCCGCATCCCGGACCGGTCCAAAGGCAGCAGGTTCGGGATATCCAGTCCGATGGAAAAGAACTTGTTTCCGCCCGCCAGCACCATCCCCCCATGGGACGCTTTGACCCGTCCCAGGATCCCGGAAAGGGCCGCCACCAGGTCCGGGCCGATGGCGTTGGTGACGCCGTTTGAAAGGCGCACCAGGGCCACGGGCCCCTTGTCCTCGAGGGTCACTTTGTCTGTTTCCATGGGCCGCTCCTGGGTCGCGGGCAACAGTATCGAAACAAAGGCCTAAAATTAAAACCGATGACGCCTGGAACTGTCAAGAAAAAACGCCCGAAGGTTGCACCGGGCCGGGGATCAGGATATAAAAAAAGCATCCGATGTCCCATTGGACGGGAGGTGGAGAAGGAAACGCCTTAAAGGAAACCGCCCATGCATTATGAAGGCAACATCATTCGGCCCCCCAGCGAGGCCAACAGCATCCTGCTCCAGGTGACCGTGGGGTGCTCCCGCAACAAATGCACCTTCTGCGGGACCTACCGGGGGGAGCGCTTTAAAATCAAAAAGGATCCCGTCATCCTGGAAGACATCGCGTTTGCGGCCCGGTACTGCCGGCGGCAGCGCCGGGTCTTTCTGTGTGACGGCGACGCCCTCATCATTCCCCAAAAGCGGCTCATGTTCATATTGCAAGAGATCCGTCGGCAACTCCCCTGGGTGACCCGGGTGGGGGCCTATGCCAATGCCAAGAGCATCGGGATGAAGACCCGGGAAGAACTCCAGGCGCTCCGGGGTGAAGGCCTCGGCATTTTGTACATGGGCCTGGAGACCGGCGACGACGTGACCCTTGAACGGATCAATAAGGGGGCCACGGCCCGGCGCATGATCGAGATGGGCCGGAAGGTCAAAGCCGCCGGGATCAAGCTGTCCGTGACGGTCATTTTGGGCATCGCCGGAAGGGATCGTTCCGAAATCCACGCCGAAGCCACCGGAAAGGCGCTGACGGCCATGGACCCCAACTATGTGGGCGCCCTGAGCCTCATGCTCATTCCCGGAACGCCCCTGTACGAGGAGCATGCGGCCGGCCGGTTCACCTTGATTTCCCCCGTTGAGATGCTCCGGGAACTGCGGGTGATGCTGGCCCATACGGATCTCGGCAGGGGGCTCTTTCACGCCAACCACGCCTCCAACTACCTGCCCATCAAGGCACGGCTGCCCAAAGAAAAGGAGGCGACCCTCGCCCTCATCGACCGGGCCCTTGACGGCGCCGTTCCTCTCAAACCGGAATGGTTGCGGGCCCTGTGACGTTCCGGACGCCGATCATAAGGAGGTTTCAATGGATCTCAAGCTGATGCTGACCACCTTCAGCATGATTTTTCTGGCGGAACTCGGCGACAAGACCCAGGTGGCCACCTTTTGCCTTTCCGCAGAATGTGAATCTTCGAGGCTTTCGGTCTTTGTCGGGTCCGCCGCCGCCCTGGTCCTCAGCGCCCTCATCGCCACGGCCCTGGGAGAGGCGGTGACCCGTGTCATCCCCCAAAGCTACATCAAGCTGGCCGCAGGCGCCTTCTTCATCATCGTCGGAATCTGGACCTTGCAGGCGGCCGTCCGCACCATTTTTTTCTCGTGACTTTCCCATGAAAAGGCCCTTTTGAAAATCGGTACCATGGCCCGATCTCAAGCGGGTCTTATTGTTTGAAAGGCCCAGACCGTCAAAGGCGGTTTCAAGGCTTCTTTGAAACCGCCTCCCTGCCCCAGGCAGGAAGACTCTGCCTGGTTTTTCGGGAAAAAGGGGGGTCAGATCACCCTTTCCAGGATGGCCCTGGAAGTGTATTCGGCGGTGTCGGCCAGGACGTCGATGGGGGCAAAGGCAAGGGCGTTGTTGGAAAAAAGACACGTGGCCGATGCCGGAAAATCTGCATCGGCCAGGTAGAAGATATAACACAGGGCGATCTTGGGAAACGGCCTTAGGATAAAGGAAAAATCCCCGCTGTCCACGGCATACTCAGGGATGCCGTCAAAGCGTTGGATGAGGGCCTCCCGGGCCGCCTGGATCTGTTTCACGTGGGGGACCAGCACCTGCTGGGCCCGGGCGGCAAAGGCACTGGCATAGGGCGCGCTGCCGGGAAGGTCCTTGAATGCCCTGAAGGGTTCCAGGATCAGGGCCTCTTTGCCGGCGTGCATCAGATACAGGGAAATGAGAACGCCAAGGACGCCTTCTTCCTTTTTGCCGTCGAGATAGATCCCTTCCGGAGATACCCGGCAGGCTTTTCCAAAGGCCTGAAACGCCAGATCCTTCTTTCCGGGGTCTTGAAAAAGGCCCCGGAGGTTCTTTTCGACCATCTTCCGGTAGGCATTTTGCATCCGAAGTCCTCCTAAGGGCCAAGAAACTTTTGGATCCGCACGGCCATGTCGCGGTCTCCCACCGCCTCCAGGGTCTCTTGGAGGGCGGCAAGGCATGCGCGGAGCACGGCGGTCTTGGGTTTGGGAGACGCCAGCTGGGCGTCCATGCTCTTGAGGTCCGCCATCAACTCGCCGAGGGTGTCGAAATCGAGCCCCAGATCCGAAATGCGGCTTTTAAGGGTGCCCGCGAGGACCTCCAGGGCGCGGCACACGGAGGCGTCCGGAACGGGGGCGCCGCCCAGGGTCACGGCGTCCGGGGTGCCGGCGGCTTCGGCTCCCTGAAGGGACCGGGCGGCGTGAATCCCGTCGGATGTGATGCAGATGTCCCCGGCAAGGGTCAAAATCTCCACATAACCCAAGCCGATGAGCGCTTCGGCCGTGTGTTTGGCCGTGTCTCGATCCATATCCAGCGTCTGTCCCACGGCGTACATGGAGATCTTGGCCTCGGGGTTTTGTCGGCTCTGGGCAAAGAGTTGTTCCAAAAAAAGGCGTTCGGTTTCCTTGAGTTCGTCCAATAGGCTCACCTGTCTTTTTCCTTTCCCTTGGAGGGTTCCATCCCGCCGGAGGCCTCCGGCCCCTTTCGCGGGATCTTCATGGTACCGACGCCCGGGAGTCTAAGGCACGCCACATGGATTTGCAAGGCATTTGACGGAGCCGGGTTGGCCGTTGACATCAGGGGGCTCTTGCATGTAGGAGTAGAAAGTTTGCAACCCACTGTTCGTGTCGAGAGTTTGATAAAAGGATCGACAAGTTAAACCCTTACCGGGAGGAAAGCGTATGCAGGATGTGGTGATTGTCGGCGGGTGCCGGACGGCCATCGGCGCCTTTGGGGGAAGCCTGAAGAATGTATCCGCGGTGGAACTGGGGGCCCTGGTCATCCGGGACGTGTTGAAACGGGCGGGGCTCAGGCCGGTGACGGACGCCGGGGTGACGGCGCTTGGGCCCCGGAAATTGAAAGATACCCCCCTTACCGAAATCGAGAAAAAATACGGTGGATGGGAGGAGGACTTGCAGCCTGTCTTTGTGGATGAAGTCATCATGGGCAATGTCCTCCAGGCCGGCATGGGGCAGAATCCGGCCCGTCAGGCCATGATCCGTGCCGGCCTTCCCAAGGAAACGCCGGCGTTTACCCTCAACAAGGTCTGCGGCAGCGGCCTCAAATCCATCGCCCTGGGGGCGGCGGCGATCCTGAGCGGGCAGGCCGAGGTGGTGATCGCCGGGGGTCAGGAAAACATGAGTGCGGTTCCCATGGCCCTTCCCAAAGCCCGGTGGGGGCATCGCATGGAACTGACCGGCGAGGGAAAGGTCCTGGATCTTATGGTCTTCGACGGCCTTTACGAGATTTTCTATGGGTATCACATGGGGATGACGGCGGAAAACATCGCCCGGGCATACGGCATCAGCAGAACCGATCAGGACGCCCTGGGGGTCCTCAGCCACCGCCGGGCCATGCAGGCGATCCGGGAGGGTCTCTTTGCCCGGGAAATCGTGCCCGTGACCGTGAAGGCCCGGAAAAAGGAGACCGTCTTTGACACCGATGAACGGCCCATGGAGACGGACATGGAAAAAATGGCCCGCCTCCGGCCCGCCTTTGCCAAAGACGGAACGGTGACCGCCGGAAACGCCTCGGGAATCAACGACGCGGCGGCGGCCGTGTTGCTGATGAGCGCCCGGCGGGCCGAAGCCCTGGGCCTGGAACCCGTGGTGCGCATCAGGTCCTTTGCCTCAGGGGGTGTGGATCCGGCCTACATGGGGTTGGGACCGGTGCCGGCCATCCAAAAAGCCCTGAAAGGGGCGGGAATGACCCTTTCCGACATGGATCTCATCGAGCTCAATGAGGCCTTTGCCGCCCAGGCCATCGGATGTATGCGGGAACTGGATATCAAGGTGGAAAAGCCCAACGAATTGGGAAGCGGGATCTCCCTGGGACACCCCATCGGTGCCACGGGGGCGCGCCAGGTCGTCACCGGCATGTATCAGATGGCACGCAAAGGCTATGCCACGGGTCTTGTGAGCCTGTGTATCGGCGGCGGCATGGGAATGGCCATGGTCCTGGAACGCTGAAAAGGCAAGCATAAGGCGGCTCCATTTTTCCTTTGCCATGGGATCTTGAATTTGATAGATATAAATCTTTAAGGATTGACGAGGCGGAGGGGACCTCCGGTACTTTGAGACCCCCCTTTTTGCCGGGTAACGCCGAGGGAAGCATCCGTTCCCCCTTATCGCAGGAGATTCCGGACAAATGAATGTAAGCAGGAAACTGGGCATCTTGATTTTTTGTGCCGTTCCCGCCATCGTCGGTGGGGGTATCGTCTACGCGCTGTTTCATAATTATGCGGCGGTGCTTGCGTATGAAATCCTTCTGCTGTTGACCGCCGGGGCATTTCTCAGCAGGTAAGGGGTGGACCGGCCGGCCTTCTGTAGACCATCCTTTTGAGGCGATCCCACAACACCCGCTGCCCCACATTGCATGGGAAACACTGGATGGCGCGCCTATCCCGTTTGACGCCCTGCGGGCTACCGAAATCGAAGCCCTGGGTAGAGCATGCGGGATCCAGCGGGATTCTGGTAACAGGCCTCGGATTTCAGCCTGCAAAATATCCGAAAAAGGTCAACAAAGGGCGTCTCTTCCACAGAAAAAGGATTCAATTCCCCGGGAGGGATTCGGGCAAGAGGAGATTCAATGGAACACCGGAGACACAAGGACCCGATCCTGTGGTTTTTCCTGGCGCTCTTTCTGGTGTCCATCTTCCTGCTGGGCCGGCTCATCTGGCCCTTCATTTCCATCATCGTGTTGGCGGCCGTCCTCACCGGCGTCTTTAATCCCTTTTACGCCCTCCTGAAAAGGAAGATGCGCGCCTCTTTGGCCTCCCTTTTGACCTGTTTCCTGGTCTTTGTGCTCATTTTCATCCCCATCGTGTTATTTGTAGGCATTTTATCCAAGGAGGCCTATGACCTGTATCTCATGGCAAAAAGCGCGGTGCTCAAGGAAGAGATCCAGGTGCTCTTTGAAAAGAGCCAGATCCTGGACCGGATCAATCCTCTGCTGTCCCGTTTCGATTTCACGATAACCGGTGAGGAACTGAACAAGGCCATTTCCGAGATCGGAAAGTCCATCGGGCTTTTCCTGTATGGACAGGCCAGCGCCATTGCCTCCAATATCTTCAAATTCGTTTTGAATTTCTTTTTCATGCTGCTGATCATGTATTTTCTTTTGATCGATGGGGACAAGATGCTCTCTTTTATCATGGACCTGTCGCCCTTGCCGGATCATCAGGATCAGCAGCTCATCCAAAAGTTCAAGGACATGGCCGGGGCCATCCTGGTGGTGAACAGCCTGAGCGGCATCGTCCAGGGGATTTTCGGGGGCACGGTCTTTGCGTTGTTCGGGTTGAAATCCCCGTTCATGTGGGGCCTGATCATGGCCATTTTGGCGTTTCTCCCCATCCTGGGAATCGGCGTCGTCTTCCTGCCGACTGCCGTCTATCTCTTCTTGAGCGGCCGGATTCCCGCCGCCGTCTTTTTCATCGTGGCCTACATCGTCGTCACCGTGGGCATCGAAAATTTCCTGAAGCCCAAACTGGTGGGTCAAAGGGTGCAAATGCACGTGTTGCTGGTCTTTCTCTCCATCATGGGCGGGCTGAAGCTTTTCGGCATCCTGGGCATCATATACGGACCGCTGGTGGTCACCGGGTTCATCACGTTGACCGATATCTATCATACCAGCTACCAGCAGCTGGTGGAACCTTCGGAAGAATAAAACGGCACCAAAGCCCTCCCGGACGCAAAAGCCCGGATGAAAAGGGCGCCACATAGAAGGTAAAGGCTATGGATTTACTTCAAAAGGAGAAATCACCGAGAGTCAGCATCGAGAGCGAGATGAAAAAATCGTATCTCGATTACGCCATGAGCGTCATCATCGGCAGGGCGCTTCCCGATGTTCGGGACGGGTTGAAGCCGGTGCATCGCCGGATCCTTTTTGCCATGAGTGAGCTGGGCAACGACTGGAATAAACCCTACAAAAAATCCGCACGGATCGTCGGCGACGTCATCGGTAAATATCATCCCCATGGGGATGCGGCGGTTTACGATACCATTGTCCGGATGGCCCAGGATTTTTCCATGCGGTATCCGCTCATCGACGGCCAGGGCAATTTCGGCTCCGTCGACGGCGACCCCCCGGCCGCCATGCGCTACACGGAGATCCGCATGGCCCGCCTGGCGCATCAGATGCTGGCCGACCTGGAAAAGGACACGGTGGATTTTGTCCCCAACTACGACGATTCCTTAAAAGAGCCCGCCGTCCTTCCCACGGTCATTCCCGCCCTTCTGATCAACGGCTCTTCGGGAATCGCCGTGGGCATGGCCACCAATATCCCCCCCCACAACCTGACAGAGATCATCGATGCGGTCTGTGCCGTCATCGATCGCCCCGAAATTACGGTGGAAGAACTCCTGGAGATCCTCCCGGGCCCCGATTTTCCTACGGCGGGCATCATCTACGGCACGCGGGGCATCCGGGAAGCCTACCGCACCGGGAAGGGGATTTTGCGCATGCGGGCCCGGGTCATTGTGGAAAAGGACAAACGGACCCAGGCCGAAACCGTCGTCATCACCGAGCTTCCGTACCAGGTCAACAAGGCCAAGCTCATCGAAAAGATCGCCCGCTTGATCAAAAGCAAGCAGTTGGAAGGGATCCGATACATCCGGGATGAATCGGATCGGGAAGGGATGCGGATCGCCATCGGCCTTAAAAAGGAGCAGATCTCGGAGGTGGTCGTCAACCAGCTGTACAAGCAGACGCAGCTGGAGTCCAGCTTTGGCATCATTTTTCTGGCCATTGTGGACAACCAACCGCAATTGTTGACTCTGAAGGCCCTGTTGGAGCATTTCATCTTGCACCGGAAAACGGTGATCCTCCGGCGGACCCATTATGACCTGGTCAAAGCCCAGGAGAAGGCCCATATCCTGGAAGGATTAAAAATCGCCCTGGATCATCTGGATGCCGTGGTGGCCCTCATCCGAAGCTCCAGGTCCCCCAAGGAGGCCAAGGCCGGTCTCATGGAGCGCTTCTCCCTTTCCGCCATCCAGGCCCAGGCCATCCTGGATATGCGTCTCCAACGCCTCACCGGGCTTGAGCGGGAAAAAATCCTTCAAGACCATGAGGCCACCCTCAAGGACATCGCGAACTTCAAGGCGATCCTCGCCAGCGAGCAGATGGTGCTGGAGATCGTCAAGGAAGAGCTGCTGGAAATCCGCGAAGCCTTTGGAGACTTCCGCCGCACCCAGATCGTGGAAGAGACCCGGGAAATCACCCTGGAAGACATGATCGTGGAAGAGGACATGGTGGTGACCGTCACCAACTCCGGATACATCAAGAGGAATCCGGTCTCCCTGTATACCCGTCAGCACCGGGGCGGAAAGGGAAAGACCGCCATGGGCACCAAAGAAGAGGATTTCGTGTCCCTGATGTTCGTGGCTTCCACGCATCATACCTTCCTCTTTTTCACCAACCAGGGAAAGGCCTATTGGCTCAAGGTGTATGAAATCCCGCAGGCCGGCCGGATGAGCCGGGGCAAGGCCATCGTCAACCTTTTGAATTTGGATAAAAAGGAAAAGGTGAGCACCATCCTCTCCGTGCCCGCCTTCGAACCCGGGGCCTATGTCATCATGGCCACGGAGCGGGGGACGATCAAAAAGACCGACCTGATGGCCTTCAGCCGGCCCCGTTCCGGCGGGATCATCGCCATGAGCCTCGCCGGGGGAGACGCACTCATTGCCGCCCGGATCACCGATGGCGCCTGCAATGTCTTTTTGGGGTCGGCCAAGGGCAAATCCATCCGGTTTCATGAATCGGATGTCCGGCCCACGGGCCGCACTTCCATGGGAGTCCGCGGCATGATCCTGGATCCGGACGATCGTTTGGTGGGAATGGAGGTCCTCAGCCACGGACAGACCCTGTTCACCGCAACGGAAAACGGTTACGGAAAACGGACCTCCATCGACGAATACCCGGTGCAACGGCGCGGAGGGAAAGGGGTCATCACCATCAAGACCACCGAAAGGAACGGCCGGGTGGTTTCGATCCTGCTGGTGGACGACCGGGATGAGGTCATGCTCATCACCAACACCGGGAGATTGATCCGGATTCCCATCAGCGGCGTGTCGGTCATCAGCCGAAACACCCAGGGCGTCAAACTGATGGGGATGGAACCCGGCGAGCACTTGACCGGCGCGGTGCGCATCTCGGAAGCCTTAAAAGAGTAACCCGGGAGAGAGGCCATGCATTTGCCCATTGCCGATATTCGAGTGGGTGTGGTCGGCGGCGGAAGCTGGGGCACGGCCCTGGCGAACCTGCTGGCGCTGAAGGGGTTTCGCGTGGACTGGTGGATCTATGAGGCCAAGGTGCGGGAACAGATCAGGCAATTCAAGGAGAACCGGGACTTTCTGCCCGGTGTCCGGTTGTCCCGAAATGCGATGCCCACCGATGATTTCGGGCAGGTGCTTTCCGGAAAAGAACTGGTGGTCGTGGTGGTGCCTTCCCATTTCCTAAGGGACGTGGCCGGCCGCATGGCCGGATTCATCCAGGAAAAGACCCTTTTTGTCTCGGCTTCCAAGGGCATCGAAAATGAAACCCATCTGACCATGTCCGCCGTTCTGCGGGCTTCGTTAAAGCATGTCACTGAAGCGCGTATCGCCGTGCTTTCAGGCCCCACATTCGCCGCTGAAGTGGCGCGGCAGGTGCCCTCCGTGGCCACCGTAGCCTCCACGGATCAACGGACCGCCTTCTTCGTTCAGCACGTCTTTGCCACGCCTGCGTTCCGGGTTTACACCAGCGATGACGTCATGGGCGTCGAACTGTGCGGGGCCTTGAAAAACGTCATTGCCATCGCCAGCGGCATCGTGGACGGCCTCTCACTCGGGTTGAACACCCGCGCCGCCCTGATCACCCGGGGGCTTGCCGAAATGAGGCGCCTCGGGCTCGCCCTGGGGGCGGATCCGGACACCTTCACCGGCCTTGCAGGGGTCGGCGACCTCGTCCTGACCTGCACCGGCGACCTCAGCCGGAACCACACCGTGGGAAAACAGATCGGAGAAGGGGCGCGTCTCAAGGAGATTCTTTCCAGGATGCGCATGGTGGCCGAAGGGGTCAAAACCGCCAAGTCGGTCTATCATCTTGCCCGGAAGTTAAAGGTGGAAATGCCCATTTGCAACGAGGTGTATCGCATCCTCTATGAGGAGGCGTCGCCGTCCGAGGCGTTGCACCGACTCATGACCCGGGAGCTCAAACAGGAAAAAGATGTCCCATGATCCGCCCGTAAAAAAAGACCGGAGGGGTTCCGCATCCCAGGGCCACCGCAGACGGCTCCGGGAAAAGTTTCTGGCTTCCGGGCTTTCCGGATTTCATGATTATGAAGTCATTGAACTCCTCTTGACCCTGGCAACGCCCCGGAAAGACTGCAAGGGCCCGGCCAAAGAGAGCCTCAAGCGGTTCAAGACCCTCCAGGGGGTGCTGGAAGCCCATCCCGCCGAACTTCGCACCATCCATGGGATCGGTCCCAAGAACGTCTTCGGAATCAAACTCATCAAGGCGGTGGCGGAGCGCTACCTTGAAAAAGCGCTGCTGAACAAAGACCCGGTTTGCAATCCCAAGGCCCTTTTTGAATACCTCTACCACACCCTCCGGGACAAGTCCCGGGAATCCTTCAAGGTCCTCTTCCTGGACGCCAAAAACCGGATCTTGGCCGTGGAGACCCTTTTCGAAGGGACATTGACCGCCAGCGCGGTCTATCCGCGGGAAGTGATCCAGTCGGCCCTGAACCACCGGGCGGCGGCCCTTCTTTTTGCCCACAACCACCCTTCCGGGGATCCCGCACCCTCTGCGGAGGATTTCACCGTTACCCGGCAGCTCGTGTTCGCCTGTCACGTCATGCAGATCACGGTGCACGATCACCTCATCATCGGAGAGAACCGCTACTTCAGCTTCGCCGATGAGGGGCATATTGCAACGATGCGGCAAGCGTGTGCGCGGCAGGTGTTCGGCCCCCAAAGGGGACACGGAGAGGGGGCGTAAAGGATCATGGCACACGGCAAGGCGGCTCGGCCCTATTGTTTCGGGAAGCTCGAAGCGGTCTTTCCCATGGGGCCGCGGGGATTCCGGGAAACCCCGGAGTCCTGTTTCCCGTGTATCTACCGGGTGCAGTGCCTGAGATCGGCCATGGAGCGGACGGAAGGCCTTGCGGTGCGCGAAGAAAGCGTGGATCGGGCCTATGCCTCGGGGGTGATCGGTTTCTGGGCGCGGTGGTCCAGGAAAAAGGCCCTGCGCCGGGAGATGGACAAACGCCGCCGCCAGGAGAAGTCTCAAGATAAAGCTCAAGGTACAAATGAAGGAGAAAAGAAATGAAATCCATTGATCAGATCGACGTCAAGGGGAAACGGGTCCTGGTCCGGGTGGATTTCAACGTACCGCTGGACGATCAGGGCAATGTCCGGGACGATCTGCGCATCCGGCGGGTTTTGCCGACGCTTCGGTACCTGATGGACAGGGGGGCCCGGCTGATCGTGGCCTCCCATCTCGGAAGGCCCAAGGGGAAGAAAGTTCCCGGGCTTTCCCTGCGGCCGGTGGCCGAGCGTCTCGGCCGGATCCTCGGAAAAAAGGTGCATATGGCGTCGGACTGCATCGGGCCGGAAGTGGAAGCCCGGGTTATGCGGCTCGAAGCGGGGCAGATCCTTGTCTTGGAGAACTTGAGGTTTCACGATGGCGAGGGAAAGGACGACGATGCCTTTGCCGAAGCCCTTGCCGCGCTTTGCGATGTCTATGTCAATGATGCTTTTGCGGTGTCCCACCGGGCCAATGCCTCGGTTTGCGCCGTCACCCGCCATGCGCCTCTGTCGGTGGCCGGATTCCTCTTGAAACAGGAGATGACTTACGCCCGTCAGGCCCTGGACCGTCCCGTCAGGCCCTTCGTGGCGGTGGTGGGGGGGGCCAAGGTATCCACGAAACTGGGCGCCCTGGAGAACATCCTCCGGCGGGTGGACAAGCTCGTGGTGGGGGGTGCCATGGCCAACACCTTTCTGAGCGCCGCCGGAAAGAAGGTGGGCCGATCCAAGGTGGAGCCGGAAATGACGGCCGCCGCTGCCGCGATCATGGACCGGGCCGCTGAAAGGGGGGTACCTTTTTATCTGCCCGTGGACGCGGTGGTGGCCGACCGGATCGATGCCGGTGCCGTGGTGCGGAGGGTTCCGGTCCGGGAAGTCCCGGAAGCGTGGATGATCCTGGATATCGGCCCGGCGTCCCTGTCCCTCTTTTCCCAGGCCCTTTACGACGCCAAGACCATCGTCTGGAACGGTCCCATGGGGATTTTTGAACTGGAGGCCTTCAGCAGAGGCACCCTGGGCATGGCCCATTGCCTGGCGGAAAGTCACGCCCTGACCGTTGTCGGCGGCGGGGAAACCGGGGAGGCCGTCCAAAAAAGCGGGCTTGCCGATCAGATTTCCTATATTTCCACCGGCGGCGGCGCTTTTCTGACGCTGATGGAAGGCAAGCCGCTGCCCGCCGTCACGGCCCTTGAGGCGGCCGAACGCCGGTTTTCGGGAAAGGACAAAAGCGCCGGGGGAAACAAAACCCCTTGAAACGATCCGTCCTTTTCATCCTGATGGCCTGTGTGCTTTTGGGGATCGGCATCTTTTACCGGGAAACCCTGTGGGCCCAGGCCAAAGCCCTGTATCATTTTTTGGCCGATCGGGAAGCGATCAAGGACCTGGTGACCCGATTCGGGCCCATGGGGCCCGTGGTATTCATCTTGGTCCAGATCCTGCAGGTCCTCTTTGCGCCCATTCCGGGAGAGGCAACAGGCTTCATCGGAGGGTTTCTCTTCGGATCCGTGAAGGGCTTTGTCTTTTCCAGCATCGGGTTGACCGCGGGCTCCTGCCTGAATTTCGTCATCGGCCGGCTTTGCGGAAAACGGTATATCCGCAAGGCGGTTCCCGAAAAACAGCTCAAGCGGTTTGACGCCTTTTTCAGGCACCAGGGCCTCATCGTCGTATTCATCCTTTTTCTGATTCCCGGTTTTCCCAAAGATCTGCTGAGCCTCTTTCTCGGGATCACGCCCATTCCCCTCAAGGCCTTCGCCGTGTTGTCGGGGGTGGGGCGCATGCCGGGGACCCTCATGCTGAGCATTCAGGGGGCTTTTTTATATGAAAAGATGTACGGCCCCCTCCTGGGCGTGCTGGCTGTCAGCACGCTTTTGGTGCTTTTGACCTACCGCTATCGGGAGTCCCTCTATCGCTGGATCGAGCGGCTCAACAACGGGACCTGAAGCATATGAAGGGATGGGTTTGCCCTTGACGCCAAACCGGAATGCGGTTATTCAATAAATAAATTGCAGCCGTTTTCAGGCATCTTCGATTTTGCAACGCAAAGCCTGCAGGAGGGGACTCTTGACGCACTGGCACTACCGGGAAGAACTCAGCAGGGCCGACCGGTTGAGACGTTCTTACTATGAGCTGCTCCGCGATGATCTCGATGCCTACATGCTCCAGTACGGGCTCATCGAATCTTACCGAAACTTTTCCTTGAAAAAGATCCCCTATCCTTTCGTGGAAAAGCGCGAACTCAAACCCAGGGGACGGATTCCGGACGTGGAGTGGGACTGCCAGAACGCGTTTTTGGTGATCTTCCTGGAAAACAGCCTTCCCGCCGCCCATAAAAAGTACATCCGTTTTTTTGAAGACAACAAAACCACCAAGACCAACCTGCTGCGCTCCAAGGCCCTCACCCTTTCGGACAATTACGATCGAAGCCAGAAGTATTTGGAGTCGGTGCATTTTGTCGATTTTTTAAAAGAACTGCTTCCCGTGGACTACGCCCTTTTGATCCAGAAGGACCCTTCCCGGAAAAACCGGAGCCGGTATGTCCTTTCCCATTTCCATGTGAAGATCGATTGGCCCATCATCGAGGCTGCA
Source organism: Desulfobacterales bacterium (assembly GCA_027025555.1). Taxonomy (GTDB): domain Bacteria; phylum Desulfobacterota; class Desulfobacteria; order Desulfobacterales; family UBA2156. Next base: position 9,144 of record JALVQN010000182.1, on the reverse strand, counting down.
GAAGACCTGGCCCGGGACCTGCGTTACATTTCCAAAGACATCTATGAAAAGGGAGACAAATACGCAGAAGACATTCAAAAGAAGTTTTTCGAATACTACGGCATGCCGGTCATGGTGGGGGGCAGGCGCACCGCCGCCATCGTGGCCGCCCAATATCTCAAAAGGATCCCCTGCATTGCAACCGTTTACGCGGGCAGCTGTGAATCCCGGGCCCTGTACCGGATTTCGGAAAGAGGCGTCTCGAAGACGGTACTGATCAAGCTTTCCGGAAAAGAAGTGGAGCAGATATGCCGGGAGAACGGGCTGGCGCTTCGACGCTTTCGACAAAGCTACGTGTTGGCATCGGAAAAAGAAGGCGCCATCTGTATCTTCCAGACCAGCTATGCCCATACGAGCCATGCCCGGCCCACGGACGACGGCAAGCTGCGTGAAATCAAGCCGGATTTGAACTGGATCCGGGTGGACGCCCAGCACCTGCTCCCCAAACCCGAGATTTGGAGGGATCCCCCCATTCCCCTCAACGTGATTTACTCCAAGATCATGGGCCCCAGCGAAGAAGAGGGGGCCTCGTCGGACTAAGACCGGATCCCGGGAGGTTTTGAAATCTCTTTAAGCGCCGGGCTAACCGGGCATGCGGTAGATCATGGCGATTTCATCGCAATCCGGGAACTTCACGCACATCATGCAATCGGCCCATATCTTGTAGGGGAGTTCGGATCGGTCGATCTGAACAAAACCGAAACGTGAAAAAAAGCCCGGCCGGTAGGTCAGGGTGAACAGTTTCCGGATGTGGAAGCGTTTCGCGTCCTGGATGGCGTTTTGCACCAGTGCCGTGCCGATCCCCTGCCGCGTGGAGTCTGGGTGGACGGCCAGGGAACGAATCTCCGCCAGGTCTTCCCAGCAAAACTGCAGTGCGCAACACCCGATCACCCGGTGACGGTCTTTTTCCTCGGCCACGAAAAAATCCCGGATATGATCATAGAGGGTGCTCAGGGGCCTCGGGAGGAGTTCCCCCTTCCGGCTGTAATCCTGCAGGAGCCGGTGAATGGCCTGGATATCGGCAAGGGCCGCTTTTCTTATCAACAGCCCCATGGAAGTGTTGTTCCTTTCCCGCATGGTCGTTGCCGTCCTTTCTTATCCCCTTTCATAGCATACTCATTTTATATCCCCTTTTCAAATCGGCGCAAGGCCCGGGTATCCGCCCGCCGGGGGGTGAACCGCAACAGCGGGCGCATTTCCCGCTGATTGCAGCGGGGGTCGCGGGCGAATCTGAAAAGGATAGAATCTGTTACGGCAGAAGATCCTCCGCTGTTTGCGGCAGGGCATCTTCAATCGATTTTTCAAAAAGCGCTTTTACGGATCCCGGGAAGGGCTTTCTGGAAAGGCGGCCGGTATCGGGGTCCAGATATAGGAAGACCGTGTCGTCGGGGACATCAAAGAACAGATAGGGCGAATCTTTGAGGGCCGTACGCATGAAATCGATCCAAATGGGAAGCGCGGCCTTTGCCCCGGTTTCTCCCCGTCCCATGCTGGCGGGGAGGTCTCGTCCCACCCAGACGCCTGCGGCAAGGGAAGGGGTATACCCGACAAAGAGCGCGTCCTTGAACGCATCGGTGGTTCCGGTCTTTCCCGCCACGGGACCGCCGAGGACGCGGGTGCGTCTTCCGGTCCCTTCCCGGATGACCGCCTGGAGCATGTCGGTGAGGATGGCGGCACCCTTTCGGCTCATGACCACCCGTTTTTCGGGGGGCGCTTTCCAAACGAGGTGTCCCTCGGCGTTGCGGACCTCCTCCACGCATTGCGGTTGGATCCACTGTCCCTTATTGGCAAAGACCGCGTAAGCGCCCGTGAGTTCCAGGAGTGTGACGCCTGAAGTACCGAGGGCGAGGGAGAGGTCCGGGGAGAGGGGGGACGCAACGCCTGCCCGCCGGGCAAGGCGAACCACAGCGGCGGGTCCCACCTTTTCGATGAGCCGCACCGCCGGGATGTTCTCCGAGATGGCCAGGGCTTTCCTCATTGTGATTTCACCCAGGTAGGTTCTGGAAAAGTTTTCCGGATGCCATTCTTGCCCCGGCCTTCCACTGCTGAAGACGGCAGGGGTGTCCAGGAGCATCTGGTTTTGGGGAAACCCCTTTTCCACTGCGCAGGCGTACACGAAGGGTTTAAAGGCGGAGCCCGGCTGTCTCCTTGCGATGGTGGCCCGGTTGTAGGGGCTTTGGAAAAAGTCCTTCCCTCCCACCATGGCGCGGATGCCGCCGGATGCCACATCGATGGCGATGAGGGCGCCCTGGGGATCCGGGTTTTCGATTTTGGCCGCCACCATGCGCTTTTCAAGCGCCCGAAGCCCCTTTTTTACGGCGGATTCAGCCGCCTTTTGGAGTTCGGCGGAAAGGGTGGTCGTCACGGTCAATCCCCCTTTATAAAGGAGCGCCGCCCCGAGGCGCCCTTCCAGGACCTTCTTCACATGGTCCAGGAAATAGGCGGCCAATCGGGGATTCCGGAAGTCCTTCTCCAAGACAATCGGTGTGTTGACGGCTTGTTGAAAGGCCCTTTCTGAAATCATTCCCAAGCTGCGCATCTGCTTGAGGACCAGGTTGCGCCGCTTTTCAGCCAGGTTGGGGTTGATCCGGGGGGAAAAGCGCGAAGGGGCTTTGGGCAGCCCCGCGATGAGTGCGCACTCGGCAAGGTTCAAAGAGGCCGCCGGCTTGCCGAAGTAGATCCGGGCGGCGGATTCCACACCGTAAGCCCCGCTTCCCAAATAAACCTGGTTCAGATAAAGTTCCAAAATCTCGTCTTTTGAAAAACGGCGTTCGATCTGCAGGGCCAGGAGCGCTTCTTTGATCTTCCTGGAAAGGCTTTTTTCGGGGGTCAAAAAGAGGGTTTTGGCCAGCTGCTGGGTGATGGTGCTGGCCCCCTCCACAAACTCGCCTGCAAAGAGGTTTTTCACAATGGCCCTGCCGATGCCTTTCAGATCCACGCCGATGTGAGTGTAAAAGTGCCTGTCTTCGGTGGCAAGGATGGCCGACTTCAGCATTTCCGGGATTCGGCTCAAAGGGACAGGAGCTCTCCGCTCCTCAAAAAGCTCGGCCAGCAAGACACCGTCGGAAGATAAAATCCGTGTTGCCGCGGGCGGCTTGTATTCTTGGAGGGACCGGATCTGCGGAAGATCCGAAGTCAACGCGAAAAAGGCGCCGGCCACAGCACCGAAAACAACCGCCGTCAAAAGAAAAAGGACCAGCGGCGTCTTGTTCAACGGGTTTTTATCTTTTACCGGAGTCATGGTTCTTGACGAAAAGGGCGCTGTTGTTTAAATGGAAAGACCGTCCCAAGGTGCCCTGTATTTTTGGGTTTCGCCTTGAGTATACCCTATGCAGAAAGGGGCCTTCCATGCATGATGATTCCACCTGCGGCCATCCTCGTCAAGATGGATTGTCGTTTGAAGAAAAATTGATCCGTCTCCTTGAACATTGGATCAAGCACAATGAAGATCATGTCCTAACCTACCGACAGTGGGCGGACCAGGCCAAGGCCCATGGATTGAAAGAGGCCGCCCTCCGGGTGGAAGAAGCCGCCGCCGTCACCCGGACCGTTTCCGAAAAGTTTGAAGCGGCCCTGTCTTTCTTGACGTCCCGGAAAGGATGAAAACACTAAAGCGCATTTGCTTTTGACATTGCACACAAAGACTGCTGTCAAAAACGCATGGGGGACAGGGGCAGACTTCAGATCCCGTTGAACCGGGCCCGTGGGGCCGCCCTTGCGGTGCACAGGTTACCAAAGGGTTCGGCAGTCCCATGCGGCATTTAATTCCGCTTCCTCCTTGCGGACCCCCCATCCTTCAGGACCGCACCAAGGAAGCCGAGATTCTGTTTGAGGATTCCCTTTCGTGCCGAATGGCGGGGGAACAGGGCCTTTGCGAGAAGCGCGGCGGCTTCAACCAACGAGCATGCCCACCACGGCGCCGGTCATGCAGGTGGCAAGGGTGCCTGCCAGGACGGACTTGAGCCCCAACGAGACGATTTCGTCGCGTCGGGAAGGGACCAGGGTCCCCATGCCCCCGATCATGATCCCCAGACTTCCCGGATTGGCAAACCCGCAAAGAGCGTAGGTCAGCATGATCCGGCTCCGGGGGGAAAGGGTGGCTTCAGGAAGGTTTCCAAGCTGGAGATAGGCCAGGAACTCGTTCAAAACGGTCTTGATCCCCATGAGGGCCCCGGCATCCCCGGCTTCTTTCCAGGGAATTCCCATGACCCACATCACCGGCGCCATGACGTATCCCATCAGCCGCTCCAGGGTGAGCGCCTGTCCGCCCGGTTTCGGGAAAAGCCCCAGGATCAGGTTGACCAGATGGACCAGTGCCACCAGCACGATGAGCATGGCCACGATATTGATGAGGAGCTGAACCCCCTGGAGGGTTCCCTTGGTGATGGCGTCCATGGCGCTGGAGGCTTCTTCTGGCGCCTGGAGGGTCCCCATGGTCAAGGGGCCGCTTTCCGGCACCATGATTTTTGCCACCGTGATGGCCGCCGGTGCGCTGATGATGGAGGCGGTGAGGATATTTCCCATGGCATCCGGAATGACCGAGGCGAGGATGCTCGAATACAGGACCATGACGGTTCCGGCAATGGTGGCCATGCCGCATGTCATCAGGCTGAAGATTTCGCTCCGGGTCATGTCCTTGAGGTAGGGCCGGATGAAGAGGGGGGACTCCACCATCCCCACGAATATGTTGGAGGAGACCCCCACCCCTTCGGCGCCGCCGATCCCCATGGTCTTTTGAAGGGCCCATGAAAAGGCCCGCACGACGGCGGGCAGGATTCTCCAGTAAAACAAAAGGGCGGACAGGGCGCTGGTCACCAGGATGAGGGGAAGCGCCTTGAAGGCGAGGATGAAAGTGGCTTGGGGGAGTTTCGCCTCGAAAGGAAGCGGGCCGCCTCCCAGGTATCCGAAGACAAAGGAGGTGCCGGCGGCGGTGGATTTTTCCAGGGAAAGGATCATCCGGTTCAACCAGAGGAAGACTTGACGGAAGAGGGGAAGTTTCAGGGCCAGGGCCCCCACGCCGATCTGGAGCCCGATACCCACCAAGACGATGCGGAGGGAAACCCGTTTCCGGTTTTCGCTGAAAAGCCAGGCCAAGCCGATGAAGACCGCCAACCCCAGGATGCCTCTGAAAATCATGTGCCCTCTCCTTTCCGGTTGGACTCGACTTTAACAGCCTTTTCGAAGGATTGTCAAACGGCCGTCACGGCGGCGAAGCCGCTTGCAAAAAAGGCCCATAAAAGGGCGCTGAGAAGCATGAGATCACAGGCCCGGCGGATGTGGACCGGCTGTGCCCTTCCGAATTCAGCCCCGATGACGGGTTTATGGACAAGGACGCCCTGATAACGGCCGGGCCCTCCCAGGGTGACGCCCAAAGCGCCGGCAAAAGCGGCCTCCGGATATCCGGAGTTGGGGCTGGCATGACGGCGACCCTCCCGAAAGGCTGTTTTCAGGGTGACGCCCCCCCTGCCGGCGAGAAGCTGTGCGGCAAGGGCGATGAAAAGCGTGGAAAGCCGGGCGCAAATGAAGTTGGCGGCATCGTCGATCCTGGCGGCGGCCTTGCCGAAGGCCATGTAGGATGCGTTTCGATAACCGATCATGGAGTCGAGGGTGTTGGCCATCTTGAAGGCCATGGCGAGCGGGGCCCCGCCGATGGCCGCGTAAAAAAGCGGGGAGACGACGCCGTCCACGAGGTTTTCGGCAACCGATTCGACGGCGGCCCTGGCGATTCTTTCATGGTCCAGGGCTTTTACGTCCCTCCCCACAATCTGTGCCAGTTTTTGCCGGGCTTCCTTCAAGCGGTTGCCTTCAAGGGGTTTGAGGACCGCCATGGCGGAATCCCCCAGGGTGCGGGCGGAAAGGCTGTAGTAGACCAAAACCGTTTCCAAGACGTCCTTTATTATGGGATCCACCCCCTGGGCGATCCAGAGCACGGCCCGGCAGGCCCCCCAGGTGCCTGCGATGAGGGCGCCGGAAAAAAGGGCGCCGGAAAGGACAAGGGGAAAAGGGCATGTTCTGAAAACGCTTTCCAAGGACGAAATGGCTTTGCCCATCCACCGGGTCGGATGGGGCAATGCCCGGGGATCTCCTAAAATAAGATCCAAAAGAAACGCCACTGCCAGGAGTTTCCAGGAACCCATGGATTGGATCCTTTCCATCAAAGCGCCGGACAAACGGAAAGGCTTGACGAGAAACCGCTTGCACCGAGCGATATTTTTTGTATAAAGTGCCTATCAAAACTGAAATCGCAGAGCAAGCCCCTGAAACGCAACGGGGAAGCCGCCGGTGTTCAGCGGGTTCACCCGGCTGGGAACGAGGATAAAGGACGCCATGGCTCCCCTTAAAACAAGGATTCGGGGAAAACAGGGTTGAACCTGTAAAATGGTACCCGTTGGGGATGGCAAAAAGGATCGGTGCCGATGGCCCGTATCTTAGTGATCGATGACGACGAACAATTTCGTCTGATGATCAAGGAGTTTTTACAACGATTCGGATACCATGTGGTGGAGGCCCGGGACGGGGAAGAGGGCATCCGCCTCTTTGATCCCAGCCGCACGGATCTGGTCATCACCGATGTTGTCATGCCCAACAAAGAGGGGCTAGAGACCATCAGAGAGCTCAAGCAGAAAGCACCGGGACTTAAAATCATCGCCGTATCCGGCGGGGGGCGTCTCGGCCCGGAGTCCTATCTCACGCTGGCACAAAAATTCGGCGCATCCCGGGTCTTCAGCAAACCCTTTGATCTCAAGGAATTCTTGGAAGCCGTGCAGGAAGTCCTTTCGGCATAAGGGGATCATCTTTAAACGGTGCGGTCCGTGTGCAAAACCGCATCGAACATGCTTCCCCTTGTCTGAGGTGCACTTTCTGGTGGATCCGGATGCCGTTTTCCATGCGCCTTGATTGACATCTGTGGGCTCCGGTGTCAAGATTCTAAAGGTGTTCAAGCCGGTTGGTTCGACCGCGTTTTCTTGCTTGACATGGACAGATGATAGATTATATTACATGAAAACAATTATTAAATAAATATGGTAAGCCCGTGGCCGACCCCAAGCAACGCTTTGATGAAATGATAGAAGCCCTGCGCAGGGCAAATTTCCGACTTACACCCCAGCGTCTGGAGATCCTCAAGATTCTGGCTTCCAGCCGGGAACATCCCAGTGTGGAACAGGTTTATGACCAGGTCCGGCAGCGGTTTCCCACCACCAGCCTGGCCACCGTATATCGTAACATTTTGAAGCTCAAAGAGCTGGGTCAAGTCCTGGAGCTGGGGTTCGGCGAAGGCGGCAACCGTTACGACGGCAACCGCCCGTTCCCCCATCCCCACATGGTGTGTGTCGAGTGCCGAAAAATTCTGGATCCTGATATAGCCAACCTGGATCATTTCACAGAGCGGCTTTCCCGCATGACGGGTTTCAAGATTCTCAATCACCGGATGGATTTTTTTGGCATCTGTCCCAGATGCCAGCAGGGCCGAAGGCGTGATGGGTGATGAGAAATTTTTTTGGCCCAATAATGCTAATAATTATCAAATGGGAAATATTCGCCTTACAGGCAAAACCAAAAAAAAAAAGGAGGACAGGAATGAGAAAAAACAGCAACTGCCCTGTAACGGGCGCCCTTTTCAAGCACACCACTTTCGAACAAAGCCTGATCCGCCAGTGGTGGCCCAATCAACTGAATCTCAAAATCCTTCACCAAAACCCCGACGCGCTCAAGCCCGTCAACCCTGACTACGATTACTCCAAGGCCTTTGGCGAACTCGATTATGAAGCGCTCAAGGAAGACCTGCGAAAGGTGATGACCGCGTCCCGGGACTGGTGGCCCGCCGACTACGGCCATTACGGGCCGCTCTTCATCCGCATGGCCTGGCACAGCGCAGGCACCTACCGCGTCTTCGACGGACGCGGCGGCGGGAGCACCGGCAACCAGCGGTTTGCACCGGTCAACAGCTGGCCGGACAACGTCAACCTCGATAAGGCCCGTCGTCTGCTGTGGCCCGTCAAAAAGAAGCACGGCAACAAGATCTCCTGGGCCGATCTGATGATTCTCGCAGGCAACGTGGCCCTGGAGGATATGGGGTTCAAAACCTTTGGATTCGGCGGCGGCCGCGTGGACATCTGGGAACCCGAGGAAGACATCTACTGGGGCCCGGAATCGGAGTGGCTGGGCGACGAACGCCACAGCGGTCAACGGGAAATGGAAAAACCGCTTGCCGCTGTTCAGATGGGGCTCATCTATGTCAACCCCGAAGGGCCGAACGGCCAACCCAACGTACTTGCCGCCGCAAGGGATATCCGGGAAAGCTTCAAACGCATGGGCATGAACGACGAGGAAACCGTGGCGCTTATCGTGGGCGGGCATACCTTCGGCAAATGCCACGGTGCCGCCGATCCGAAAAAATACGTGGGTCCCGAGCCCGAGGGCGCACCGGTGGAAGAACAGGGTCTGGGCTGGAAAAACAGCTTCCGGAGCGGGAAGGGGCCTGACACCATCACCAGCGGTCTCGAGGGGGCCTGGACCCCGACGCCCATCAAGTGGGACAACAGCTTCCTGGAACTTTTGTTCAAGTACGAGTGGAACCTGGAGAAAAGCCCTGCCGGCGCCTGGCAATGGGTCGCTGTGAACCCGAACCCCGAAGATCGGGCGCCCGACGCACACGCTCCCGACAAACGTCACAAGCCCATCATGCTCACCACCGATCTGGCGCTGCGCATGGATCCCGTTTACGGTCCCATCGCAAAAGGATTCCGGGACAATCCCGAGGCATTGGCCGATGCCTTTGCCCGCGCCTGGTTCAAGCTCACCCATCGGGACATGGGACCCAAGGCCCGTTATCTCGGCCCCGAGATTCCGGAGCTAGACCTGATCTGGCAGGACCCGCTGCCGCCCGTGGACCACGAGTTGGTGGACAAGGCCGATGTGGCCGAGCTGAAAACGCGGATAGTGGCGTCGGGTCTTACGGTCTCCGAGCTGGTCTACACCGCCTGGTCGGCGGCTTCCACCTTCCGCGCTTCAGATAAACGCGGCGGCGCCAACGGCGCCCGCATCCGCCTGGCGCCCCAGAAGGACTGGGAAGTCAACCGCCCCCGGCAACTGGCAAAGGTGATC
>JALVQN010000181.1:4782-9966 GCA_027025555.1 Desulfobacterales bacterium | reverse complement strand
CCGTTACATCCTCCAGCCAACAAAGCGAGGGAGCGAAAGCTCAGCTCGCCCGTTGGCGCCGAGCGCAGCGAGGCGCCAACATAAATTATACAGCGTCTATAAAATATAACCCACTTCTAATATTAAAGTTAAAGTATCACAACAGTGACATTATTTCAAGTGAAAATAGGTCATTATTGAGGTTGAATCTTGGTAAAAGAAAAAATAAAGGATATTAAAAGGCTATATGAAGCCGGAAACCATGCCCTGCATGGATTGAAGATCCATGGAAAATGCGTGATATCTGTAAAAGGTTTAGTTATTCAATGTTATAAAGACTGTGAATAATCCCGTTTTATCGTTACAGGCGGGCCAGGAGGCGTTCGTGGATGTTGTCAAAGCCGCCGTTTGACATGATCAGGATGAGGTCGCCGGGTTTTGCGGTTTCGACCAGATAGTCGATGATCCCGTCCGTGTCTTCAAAGTAATGGGCGTCCTTTCCCCGGGCCAGCAAATCCGCGACCAGTTTCTTGGATGAAAAGCGTTTTCCTTTAGGGATCTTTTTCAACAACGGCGGTTTCCGGATGCAGATGCGGTCCGCGGCGTCGAAGGCCTTGGGATAGACGTTTTGGAAAATGTTGCGCATGCTGGTGTTGGTACGGGGTTCAAAGACCGCGATCAGGCGGCCCGTGTTGAAATGCTTCCTTACCCCGGACACGGTTTCCCGGACCGCCGTGGGATGATGGGCAAAGTCGTCCATGACCAAAATCCCCCTTTTGACGCCCCGGATTTCCTGGCGCCGCTTCACCCCTTTGAAAGTGAGAAGCGCTTTCTTGACCGCATCCATGGGAAGCCCCAGGTGGTGGGCGGCGGCGATCACCGAAAGGGCGTTGAGCACATTGTGATGCCCCAGAAGGGGAAGGGTCCATTGACCGAAGGAACGGCCGTTTTGGGTGGGTTCAAATCGATTTTCCCGGCCGGCGGCACGAATTTCTCCCGGGTGCCAGTCCGCCTCCGCCGTCCGGCCGTATCGCAAGACCCCTGAATTTCGGATACCTGACAGTGCCGCAACTTGAGGGTCTTCGGCGCAGGCGATGAGAAGGGCCCGGGGGGAAAGTTTTTCGACAAGACCGCGAAAGGCCTTTTTCACGTGGGCAAAGTCCGTGAAGATGTCCGCGTGATCGAATTCCATGCTGGTCAAAATGGCCGTATGGGCGTCGTAATGGAGGAATTTGGGTCCTTTGTCGAAATAGGCGGTGTCGTATTCATCGCCTTCGAGAACCACGTACTCGCCCTTGCCCAGCCGGTAGTTGCTTTGAAAGTTCTTGAGGATCCCCCCGATGAGAAAAGAGGGGTCCGCTCCCACCTCGAAAAGCACATGGGCCAGGAGCGAGGCGGTGGTGGTCTTGCCGTGGGTCCCGGTGACCAGGAGGATCTTTTTCCCAAAAGCGAGAAAGCGGTTGACGGCCTGGGGCATGGAGCAAAAGGGAAGGCCCCTTTCCCTGAGGGCCCGGGCTTCCGGATTGGCCCGGGTGACGGCGTTTCCCACCACCACCAGGTCCGGGTTGTGGGCAAGGTGACGGCCTGAAAAGCCTTTCTTGGGCCGGATGCCTCTTTCTTCCAAGAAGGTGCTCATGGGCGGATAGATGTTCTGGTCCGATCCTGTCACCAAAAAGCCCATCTCCCGGAGCAGGCATGCCAAGGCCCCCATGGCCGTTCCGCAGATTCCGATCAAGTGAACGCTCTTGACGGTTTCAGGGATGTAGTTTCCCGGAATCCGCGTCATTTCCGGGTCTCCTCGGCCCTGGCAAGCCTTCGGGCGGGTGCGGCCATGAGCCCGGCGTGGATAAAGCCGTCCTGGTGGCGGTGGATGCCTGAGGTGGCAAGCAATTTCTCATCGGAGCGTTCGGTTTTCATAAAAAGATTTCCCGAAAGGATGCCATGGGTTCCGGCGGCCCGGCCGCCGTTTCCCGGCCCCTTTTCTCACAAGGTTTTGAAAAAATTGCCATCGGATATGGATTTGGGCCGCTTCAGGAAAAACCTTTCAAGCATTGTCGGCCGAAATGGATTTTGATAGACACGTGAAACCGGTTTTAAAAGCGCATACCCCTTTCCCTACGGCCTTCCAAGCAGGCCATAACCGAAAAGGGGCGCCGGGGCAACAGGAAATCCCATGAAAAGCCGCTCCCGGAAAGGGGAAAAAGAAGGAGCGAAAAGATGGATGCGAAGTTGAAAGAGACCTTGAAGGCCTTTGCAAAAGGGTCGGGAAAGCTTTGCGTGCTCACCGGCGCCGGCATATCCGCGGAAAGCGGCATTCCCACCTTCCGGGGTCCGGAGGGCTACTGGACCGTGGGCTCAAAAGTGTATCATCCCCAGGAAATGGCCACCCATCACATGTTTGTCCGCCATCCCGAAGCGGTCTGGCAATGGTATCTGTACCGCCTGGGCGTATGCCGCAAGGCCGCGCCGAACCCGGGCCATCGGGCCATTGCGCAACTGGAAGCGCTCTTTGCCGACCGGTTCACCCTGATCACCCAGAACGTGGACGGACTCCATTTAAGGGCGGGAAACAGCCCGGAGCGGACCTACCAGGTCCACGGAAACATTTTTTTCATGCGGTGTGCAATGGCGTGCACCCAAGCACCCTTTCCCATGCCCCAAGAGGTCCCCTTAAAGGAAAAGGACGATCCCCTCACTCCCGAAGACCTCCGCCTGCTCCGTTGTCCCGGCTGCGGGGGGATGGCCCGGCCCCATGTGCTGTGGTTCGATGAGACTTACAACGAAGCCCACTACCGGTTCTTCAGTTCCCTCAAGGCGGCCCGGGAGACGGATCTGTTGATCACCGTGGGGACCTCCGGGGCCACCAACCTGCCGAACCAGGTGGTCTCCGAGGCCCTGCGCCGCGGCGCCGTCATGGTGGATGTCAACGTGGAAGAAAACCCCTTCGGCCGGGCCGCCTTGAGCAGTTCCCGGGGCTTTTTCCTGAAGGGCAAAAGCGGGGTTGTCCTTCCGGAGATGGTGGAACTGTTCCGGATGGGCCTTTAGTCCCTGCGAAACGGCCCGCCGCGGCCTAGGGAGCGGCCAGATCGGCCAGGACCCCTTCGGCGGCGCGGATCGTCTCCTCGATATGGTCCACGTTGTGGGCCGATGACACGAACAGGGCCTCGAACTGGGAGGGCGCCAGGTAGATCCCTTTTTCCAGCATGCCGTTATAGTACCGGCTGAAGCGGGAAAGGTCGCTTTTTTTGGCTTCCGCAAAGCACGTCACCGGTCCTTCGGTGAAAAACATGCCCATCATGGACCCCACCCGGGCCAGGGAAACCGGGATGCCGGCGGCCTCCGCGGCCCTTTGCAGCCCGTGGGCCAGGCGCCGGGATTTTTCCTCCAGGGCGTCGTAGAAGCCCGGGCTTTGGATCTCTTTCAAGGTGGCGATGCCGGCGGCCATGGCCACCGGGTTTCCGGAAAGGGTGCCGGCCTGGTAGACGGGCCCCTGGGGGGCCATGTGTTCCATGATATCCCGCCTTCCGCCGTAGGCGCCCACCGGCATGCCCCCCCCGATGATCTTTCCCAGGGTGGTCAGATCCGGGGTGATGCCGTAAAGGGCCTGGGCGCCGCCGTAGGCCACCCGGAATCCGGTCATCACTTCGTCGAAGATCAAAAGGCTTCCGGCCTTTTCGGTTTCCTGCCGGAGGGTTTCCAGGAAGCCGGGCCGGGGCGGGACCAAGCCCATGTTGCCGGCCACGGGCTCCACGATGACGCAGGCGATCTTCTCCCCGTGCTGTTGCATGGTTTCCTGGAATCGCCGGGCGTCGTTGTAGGGCAAGGAGAGGGTGTGGGCGGCAAAGGACTCGGGCACACCGGGGCTTCCCGGGATGCCCAGGGTGGCCACGCCGGATCCGGCTTCCACCAAAAGGGCGTCTGCATGGCCGTGATAGCAGCCATCGAACTTGATGATGCCGTCCCTGCCGGTGAATCCCCGGGCAAGCCGGATGGCGCTCATGGTGGCTTCGGTCCCGGAGTTGACCATGCGCACCATTTCAATGGAAGGGACCGCTTCGATGATGCGCCCGGCAATCTCCACTTCCAGGTCCGTGGGCGCTCCGAAGCTGGTGCCGCGGTCCAGGACCGCCCGGACGGCCTCGATCACCGCTGCATGCCGTTGTCCCAGGATCATGGGCCCCCAGGATCCCACATAATCGATGTACCGGTTTCCGTCGGCGTCATAAATGAGGCATCCCACGGCCCGGTCGATGAAAAGCGGGTCGGAGCCCACCGCTTTGCAGGCGCGAACCGGGCTGTTGACACCGCCGGGAATCTGTTCTCGGGCCTTTTCAAAGAGTCGGCGTGATTGGGTACGTGTCATGGCTGTTGTCCCCTTTGCAGATGGGTCTTCATTTTTGACATTCAAGCATGAACCGGGTTAAGATCTATCAAAGGCTTTTTAACGGGTCAAGGCGGGGGCGGAAGGCCTTGCCGCAGGCCGGGAGGACGTGCGTCTGAAGGGCAGGGATGTGGCCGGAAAAAGGACACCCAAGCAGATCGCCCGCATGATCGCCTATGCGCTGGGCAGGCGGCCCGACGAGTTCGGGCTGGTTCCGGACGAAGAAGGCTTCGTGAAGATCAAGGCCCTGCTCCGGGCCCTGTCGGAAGAGCCCGGGTGGGGGTTTTTGCGGCGTTCCCATTTGGAGGCGATCATGGCCCTTTTCCCGGAACCGGTCATCGAGATCCGGGAAAACCGTGTGCGTGCCGTGGACCGGCGCCGTCTTTCCCGGCCGCAGCCTGCATCCGTCGTGCCCCGCCAGCTTTTCACCTGCACCCGGCGGCGCGCCCATGCCCATGTCCTGGAAAAGGGGCTCCGGGCGGCACCGGAACATCCCATCCTGCTGTCTGTGTCCAAAGAGGAGGCCCTGAAACTGGGGCGGCGCATGGATCCGGAACCCGTCCTGCTGACCGTGGCCGCGTCCGTGGCGCAACGCCGGGGGGCCGCTTTTTTGAAGGCCGGGGAGACCCTTTACCTTTCCCACGCGATTCCGCCCGGCTGCTTTTCCGGGCCGTCCCTGCCCAAAGAAAAACCGCAAAAGCCCTTGAAAAAGGAAAAGGCTGCGGATGCACCGCCTTCCGCCGGCAGTTTCTTCCCGGACCTGGAGCCTCGAACCGGCGTTTCTCCCAGGAAGAAACAGAAAAAGAAAAAAGCCCCTTCCTGGA
>JALVQN010000181.1:0-4772 GCA_027025555.1 Desulfobacterales bacterium | reverse complement strand
AAACATGTCCGGCCTATCCGCGCTAACCTCGACGTAGACCTCGTCGCCCTCGCCCCCCTCAACCTCACACTTGCGCCTGAAGAGAAGCCCCCCACGCCCATCCATCGAATTGCGGGAGGGCCGGGCGGCCGGCGCCATGCGGGCCGTCGGCCTGGACAGGGAGAGGCTTGCAGTGCTCCCGTGTCCGAATTAAGCCTCCTTTTTGGCAGCGGGGATTTCCGGATGACGGGAAGCCTCCCTGTTTCAGCAACCGTCAATCACCCCGTTGCAATCGATGAAATAGCACCGGGAATCCTCTTCTTCCATGAAAAAGGAGGGCGTTCGATCCGTTTCGGTGTTTCCGCAGTCCCTGAAGATGGAAATGTAGTACCAGCCGGAGGCGATATCCTCAAAATAGTCCATGGATTCAAAGTATGGATAGCGTTTCAGTTCAAGGATGTCGAGGAGCCGGTCATCGGCCGCGCGATGGAGTTCCACCCGGTAATCGGAATTGTCGTAATTATAGACCTGGATATGGGCATCGTAGGAGATGTAACATCCGGAAACGATGAAAAGGAAGCACCCCATCCAAAGCGTACCCTTGAAAAATACGCTTCCTTTCCCTTTTCCTTTCCGTGAAGACGCCATCCGGAACTCTCGTTTGAGGGGGTCAAACCGAGGCGGGCGCGGGCGTCGCGCCCCGGTTCAATTATAACGCATGTCTTTTTAAATGTCACCTTCTGGTTGCCGTTTACAGGCCGGTGGGAAAATAGGGATGTTTGCGCGTCGTCCAGGATTCCCGGTACATGAAGGCCATGACCGTGAAAAAGAGGATTTCCATCAGGCGGCCAACGGAGATGGAGCCGTCTTTTTGCGCCGGGCTTTTCCGATACGTCGAGACGTGTTCCAAAAGGCCCTTGAGGTGTGCCAGGGCGCCTAAAAAGGAAAGCACGTCATCCCGCACAGAAGGCGGGGTGCGGGCGGCTTTATTTTCCATAAGTTGCATTTGCTTTACCATGGATTTCGCGTCGAGCGCGGTAATGCGTTTCAACCGATCCCCTTGAAAAAGGGATTGGGACGACAGGAGCGCGGAAATCCGGTTCAAGAGGTCTTTCCGGGCATCCTCCAGAAGTTCCCGGAGCATGCCGGAAACAGGACCGGTAAGGCGTACCTTCAAGGCCTGGAGAAGGTTTCGGTGGTGCGCCTGTTGCCGGGAAAGCTCCCTCACCGCGCTGTGCCAAAAGACCCAGCTTGCGTGCCGAAAAAGGTCCACGGGCGTCTGTTTTCTCAGGGAGGATTTTTGGGCCGCCAGCACGATTTCGGGCAGAAGCTTCCCGGTTTCTTTGAAGAGCGTCTCGCCGGTGGCCGCAAAGAAGATCAGCCCCACGGCAGCATAGGTGTCCTGCAGCAAAAAGGTCCTTTTCAGGTCGCCGAGCATTTCTTGAAGCAGGGGGTTTGGAAAAAGGTGGGAGGGGGTTGAGAACGCCGGGGTCCCGGTGCAAGGGGGCTGCTCGAAAGGATGGGGGTCTGCATCCAGGGGGAGGGCTGTTTCCAGGTCGATGAGCCCCAGTTCAACGGCATCCGGATTTTGTGTGGACAGTCCGGGGTCTTGGGCGTCCTTGAAAAGAAAGATGTTTTCCGGCTTGAGATCCCTTACGGATAGATACCGGGTCTTGAGTTTTTCCAACAGGGCCATGATGCTTGAGAGGATTGCCGTGAGTTTGACCTTGTTTCTTTCCATCCAGGTCTGTTCAGCCTCTTTTTTCCAGGCAAGACGATACGCATCGATGGTTTCCCGATGTTTTTTTGAAAAGCCCTCCAAGAGCTCCGGCAGCCTTTTGGAGAGTCCTTCAGGCACTTCCGGCTCGTCGGCTTGAATGGGTTTGCCGGACAGATGACGGCTGAGCCACTGCCGGGTCTGGGAAGACAAGCCGGCGGTTTTTTCTCCGTAGGGTTCTAAAATTTCGGCGATCCACTGTTCATATTCGGCCAGAACCTGCCCCATTTCAAAGCGTGCCGGGTTTTCGTCGGGGATACGGAAGGCATCCATGCCATGGGTTTCCCAGAGGGGGTCAGAGGGCTCCAGGAAACCGTCCGGGAAACCCCGGCGTCGATGATGAATGTCTTGGATGACTTGATTTAAAAAAGTATATCGGGACAGGTTCATGAAAAAGGCGAATGTCTCCCCGATTTTCAAATAGTTCTGGAGGCTTGGATCTTTCCTGAGTAAAAAGAGGTAGTGTCTTTCTGCTTCCTCCGGGGATTGAACCTCTGGATGGTGCAGCCGGGGAATTTTCTTCAACAGTGCCGAAAGAGTAGGGACGATGCAGGGGATGCCGGGCCTGAGCTTTTGAGCGATGCGCCAATCCCTTCGAATCCATTCAATATAGGCGTTGAATGTGCTGATGGGCTGGGGAGGGATCTTCACGACCATCAAATCGTCGAAGATCACCCGGTAGCACGTGCTCTTGTTGGCGATGTTGGCCCCCAGCCTGCCGAGGGTCATGCGCCGGGAACGCCACACCCCCCCGTGGTTCACCCGGAGAGTATAGGTCCGGTCGGAATCGGAGGCCTCATGAGGTTGGGGCGCCAGTTCGATCCGGCTTTCGCTTGAGGGATCGGTTCCCAGTTGGAGCTTGTAAAGCTTCAAAAAAAACGGGAGGATGGCATCGAAACCCGGGACCGCTTGTTTTTTCAGGTCGTATCTTGTATTGAGTTTCGTCATGGATATACTCTTTTCCAGCATGGCATACACTGATTCCGGAACCATATCAAGCATGCCGATCTGAAAGGGGTATCCCACGTTTTCAGCAGGAGCCCTCCATGCCGAAACTGACACTTCAAACGGACGCGGATCCACAAAAAGAATATTTTTTGGAAAAGGGAACGTCCCTGTCCATCGGTCGTCAGGAAGACAACGACATCGTCATCCCAGACGCTTCCGTCTCCCGCCATCATGCGGGGATCGAATCCGATGGAAACGCATTTTATCTCACCGATTATCAAAGCCGAAACGGATCCTTTGTCAATGGCCAACTGGTGATTTTCAGGAAACTGGCCCATGGGGACGTCATCACCATCGGCAACCAGACCATGACCTTTTCCTACCTGAAAGGAGAAGAAAGACCCCAAGACGAGGCCCAGGAGAGCTTTAACATGACCATGGCCATGGACACCCGGGACCACCGTTCCCTTCTGGCGCGGGGTGTGGCGCAACTGGTTTCGGACACGGAAAGGCCGGCGCCAACGGGTGTCCTGGCGTATATCTCCGGCGGCACCGGCGAGGTGGTCCTGGACAAAGATCGGATCCGTATCGGGAAAGACCCGGATTCGGACATCGTCGTCCGCGGCATGCTGGTGGGAAAAACCGCGGCGGAGATCTTCAGGCGCGATGAGGGATACGTTATACGCCCCGGGGAAGGTTTGGCCAAACCGAAAGTCAACTTTGCAACCCTCAAAGGGGAGGTTCAGCTCAACGAATTTGATGTGATTGACATCGGATCCGTGAGGCTGCAGTTTCAGTACCAGAACCCGTAAAAGCCCTTTTGAAGAAGCCGCTGCAGGCGGCGTGAAACGACTTCGACGGCGTCACCCGAAGAAAACCCATGACAACACCCCAAGCCGAAGCACGATCGAAACCCCAGGCCCGGATACGGTTTCTATCCGCCCCCAAAGCGGTCCTTTTGGGTTTGGGCATCGTCATGGTCGGATCCGTGGTTTGCCTCATCGTCCACCTTGCGGGCCCGGACATGGTCTCTGCCGATTCTGTGGGGGCACGCCACGCTGCACCAAAGAGCCCGGGCATGGATCCCATGTCCTGGGCCCTGGCGGGGACATGGTTTCTTTCGACCCTTTGTTTTTGCCTTGTCGCCTTTCGCTGGTTTGTTCGCCCGCCGGAAAAATTCGTCCGGTATCTTCTCATGAAAAGCCGAAAACAGGGATCCCCTGAAGAAGGCAAAGTACCGGCCAATTGGCGCCCCTGGTTTCATATGGCCTCTGTGATTTTCAGCCGCATGGAAGCGCTGGCCCATGAAGTGGAAAAAAAGAGCGCTGAACTGGAGGAGAAGGTGAACCTGATCCGGCGTTTCTCCTGGGTGTATGAGCGGAATGAAGAGTTGACGGCGGAGGTGGAGAAAAAGAACCGGGAGCTCCAAATGGCGGTGGAAAAATACCGGGTCACTGCCGAAGAGCTCAAGAAGCACCGCGATCACCTGGAAGAGCGGGTGAATGAACGGACCCGGGAACTGTACGCGGCGAACGCCAAACTCAAGGGGATGATCCAAAGGGCCGAAGAAATGGCGGAGAAGGCCAATGCAGCCAACCGGGCCAAGACCCGATTTTTGGCGAACATGAGCCATGAGATCCGGACGCCCTTGAACGCCATCATCGGATTCACCGATATGATGCTGGAAACAAAATTGGATGCGGATCAGTTCGGTTATGTCGAGTTGACAAGAAAAAGCAGTGAAGCCCTGTTCGGTTTATTGAACAACATATTGGATTTTTCCAAAATCGAAGCCGGCGAGTTAGACCTTGAACAGGTGGATTTCGATCCGGAGCTTCTGGCGTTTGACATCTGTGACATGATCCGGCCAAAGATCGGGAACAATCCCGTGGAAGTGATCTGCCGGATTGACGATGCCGTGCCCCGGCGTGTCAGGGGGGACCCGGGCAGGTTTCGGCAGGTGCTCGCCAACTTGATGGAAAACGCCGCAAAGTTCACCCAATCCGGAGAGCTCGAACTCTTTCTGGGCGTGGAAAAAGAGGAGGCCGGGCGCGTCAAGCTGCACGCA
>JALVQN010000180.1 GCA_027025555.1 Desulfobacterales bacterium | reverse complement strand
TCCCCGGCCTCCTGGGTCCCCACCGCTTCCTGAGGGGATTGTCTCGCCGCCTTTTCATGGGGAGGGCCGGTCTCCGCAGGCGGGGTTGGGGCCTGGATCTCCGGAGGCGCCGGGGCTTCCGTCTCAGGAGGGGCCGCCACTTCTTCGGCCGGTGGCGCCTCCCTCACCCGCCTGACCCGCCGGCGAATCACGGTGGGTTTGATGCGCGTCAGCTCCACCTCTTCCGTCTTTTTCCCAAGAATGCCCGACTTGACCTTCGCCACCTGCGCCTCATCCAGGGTGCTCACATGGCTTGTGACGGAGAAACCCAGCTCACCCAGTTTTTCAAGCAGCATCTTGTTGGTCATGTTCAGCTCTCTGGCAAGCTCATATACCCTGACTTTTGCCATCCATCCCCCATCCCGTTGCTTTGCTTGGCATCCAATGGATCCTTTTGAATCGGCCCTCGTCGATGCCCATCAGGTCTCTTCCAAGTGATTCTCCGGCGCTTTAGATTCTTCCCGGTCTCCATTTTCGTCCACTGCCGCGGCCTCTGCAAGCGCCGGATCTTCCTCCGACGACGGGGCCGCGGCCGCCTCCTCGTCGCTCTCTTCGGCCAGCAGGGCCTGAGCCACCGCCTCCCCGGCCGCCTCGATCAATTCAGCCGCCTTGCCTTCATCAATGTCTCGAATGGCCGTCAAATCCTCCACCGAGGCCTTGCTGAGCTCTTCTGCAGAAAAAAAGCCCTTTTCATAGAGTGCATCGGCCAGGGCCGGGCCCACATCCGGCAACTCAAGAAGGGAATTGTAGCCTTCTTTCATGGCCTGGCTATATCGCGTTTCACTGATGACATCAAGGTGCCATCCCGTCAGCTTGGAGGCCAGCCGGACATTCTGACCGCGCCTCCCGATGGCCACCGAGAGAAACTCGTCCGGAACGATGACCTCCATGAGGCGGTTCTCCTCGTCGATGATCACCCGGGAGATTTCCGCCGGGGCCAGCGCATTGCAAACGAATTTGGCCGCATCCACATGCCATGGAATGATATCAATCTTTTCACCCCTGAGTTCCTGAACCACGTTCTGGACGCGGCTACCCTTCATGCCCACGCAGGCACCCACCGGATCGATATCGGAATCGGCGGACGCCACGGCAATCTTTGCCCGGGCTCCCGGCTCCCGGGCCGCACCCATGATCTTCACGATCCCTTCGTTAATTTCCGGCACTTCCGTCTTGAAAAGGGCGATGAGGAACTGGTCGTCGGTCCGGGTCAGGATGATCTGGGGCCCCCGGGACTCATAGAGGACGTCTTTGATATAGGCCCGAATCCGGTCCCCCCGCCGGTAGGTCTCCCTTGGGATCTGGTCCTTGACCATGAGAATCCCCTCGGTATGGCCCAAATTCACGATGATATCGCCCCGGTCGAACCTCTGAACAATCCCGTTGATGATCTCCCCTTTCCGGTCGATGAATCCGGAGAAGACCGCATCCCGCTCGGCGTCTTTCATCTTTTGGATGATGACCTGTTTGGCGGACTGGGCTGCAATCCGGCCGAAGGTGGTGGTATCCATCTTGGTGCCGATGCTGTCTCCGATCTCACATCCCGGATCAAGCTGCCTCCCGGTTTCCAGGTCAATTTCCAGGTCCGGATCCGCGACGGTTTCGACCACCTCCTTGAACTGAAACACCTCGATTTCCCCGGTCTTCTCATCATAGTGCACTTCGATGTCGGCCTTGGGGCCCAGCTTCTTCTTCGCGGCCAATTTCAACGCTTCTTCAAGGGCTGCGATCAGGATTCTCCGGTCGATGCCCTTTTCCCGGCTGACCTGGTCGATGACCCGTTTGATCTCCGATATCAACATGTGTTTTCCCCATCCTCCCTTAGAAGATGCGCCTTGGCGATTTCATGAAGGGGAACCGCCAGGGTCCCGTCCTGCACCCTGACAACGGCCCGATCCCCTGAGACACCCTCCAGGATCCCCTTAAAATTTTTTCGGCCTCCCATGGAGCGGCGCGTCCGGATATGGACCCTGCATCCCTTGTAGGTTTCGAAATCTTCCCGCCTCCCCAAGGGCCTCTGGAGGCCGGGTGAAGAAACCTCCAGGGAATAGGGGCCCCGGGTCTCAAAATGGACATCCAGAAGGTCCGAAAGCTCCCGGTTGATGGATGCGCAATCCTCCAGCGTGATCCCGCCGGGTTTGTCCAAGTACACCCGAAGGACTCTCCCGCGGGGTTCCCTTTGGTATTCCACGTGAATGATTTCAATGCCTTCGCTTTCACAAAGCGGAGTTGCGATTTCCCTGACTTTTCGGGCAATTTCCTGAGCATCAACGGAAAAAAAGGGGGCACTTGCCTTTCGTTCCTTTTTTTTCCCTTTCATCGGCTTCAAAACAACGTCCCGTCGCCTCCTGTGGCAAACAAAAAACGGGCTTTCGCCCGTTTCTTTTCATCCGGGTAGATCTTTTTTTGGAAAACCGTCAACCGACCATGAACGTCACTCCGCAGAAAAGTTCATGTCCGTATCCCATCCATCCCAATGCCGTTTCCGCTGCACGCCGCATGAAAAGACGGACAAAAGTGGAGCGGGCAACGAGATTCGAACTCGCGACCCCAAGCTTGGGAAGCTTGTGCTCTACCAGCTGAGCTATGCCCGCATTCCCGATCCTTGTATTCTAGGCGAGCCAATCCTTCTTGTCAAGCATTTTCCACGGGATTCCCATTTGTCACCGGAACCGACCTTGACATTTTCAAAAACAGCCGGTACAGGATAAACACAAGCAGACGTCCGGTAAGCGATGGGAAGCATGGACAGAGGCTCCCGTCCAGATGTATCCCGATATCCGAATTCTGAAAGGCGTTTTACCGGATTTGAGCCGCCGTTTCAACAGCCGTAAAGGAGGGGACGATGAAGATCAAGGTGACAGCCATTTTTTTGATGGTATCCCTGATGGTGGGCGTTTCTCCGCTTTTTGCCGCCACCCAGCTCAAAAAGCTCGGGGCAAGCCCTTTTTACAAGGCTAAGGCCTTGAAAGCGGACCAAGTCTATCCCATCTTGAAAAAGTTGCAGTCCGACGTCAAGACCGGATTCATTCAGGCCGGAGCGGTGAACCTTTTTCAGCCCTTCATGAAGGCCATGGAAAATGCAACACTGGAAGCGGTCAGCGTGCAACCGGGCGAAACGTTTATCTGGATGCTCTATAAGAAAAAGAATAAACCCAAGGTGTTCCACGACGTGGTATGGGCCGGAAAATCCCCCTTTCAGGCCTACCGGATGGTCATGCGTCACGACCAGAGGGAGTACACCTTCATTTTCCCGGTCATTTGCTTCAATATTGCTTTACAAAAAGTCGCTGACGTGCCCAAAC
>JALVQN010000179.1 GCA_027025555.1 Desulfobacterales bacterium | reverse complement strand
CGCTTCAATGTCCGCGTGCAAAAGTCGCCACGGGTGCAACCCCAATGCCGGATAGACCGTTATCCCGCGGCGGTGGCCGGCCAGGGTCAGGGTCTTTTGGTTGGAGTCCAGGTCCATGCCCACGGCCACCACACCCCCCACACCCACCGATCGTGCCTTTTCCAGGGCGCCCTCCACCTGGCCGAAGGCTTCCAGATGGGCGTGGGTATCCATGAGTCCGGAAAGGGGGTTTTGACGCTGTGTTTTCGGATCCATGCCTCTCAACGCCCATTCCAGTATTGCCTTGTTTTCCCGGAGGCCATGTCCCGTTTGATTTTTAAGACCGTGTCCATGTGGGCGGAAAAGGGGTTTTCCGGCATCCGGGGCATGTCCATATCCAGGATTCCGGCAAAAGGGGTCTCCATCAGTTTCCGGTTATAGGCCGTGACCATGAGCCTTTCCAGGGACAACACATCGGCGATGTTGTAAGCCAAAAGGGTTTCGAGGGCCCCGGGACGGCCGTGCCGGCGATATTCCTGCCAGAGCACGACGGCGAAGTAGCCATCGAGTCCTTCCAGGTCCCCCCGATCCATGCCCAAACGCCTTTCACACCCTTTCAGCCCGCCTTTGAGACCCAGGCTGGAAAGTACATGCCGCAGGTCGATGTGGGCGCACGCCACCCGGATGCCGAAATACCGTTCGATGAAGGGAATATCGAAGGATTTCCCGTTATAGGTGACCACCACCGCATAGCGGGCGAGATCCCCCGGAAACCGGTGGAGGTTTTCCCCGTTGACGTAATAAGAGATGGTCTTGCCGTCGTACAGGGCAATGGTGGTGATCTCGTTTTGCCACGCGCTCAATCCGGTGGTCTCGATGTCCAGGTACACGGTCTTTTCCCTGAATTCGGGGAAAAGACGCCACATCAAAGGCGCCGGCATCCGGCGGGCAAAAAACCGGGGATCCCCTTTTTCTAAATACGTCCGGGAAGCCTCAAGGTACGCGTCGATCTCCCTTGATCTGCCAAGGCCAAACCGCATTGCCTTTTCCTTCTTCCAGTCGTCCCAGGTCTGGATGCCCCGGTTCCACAACCCTTTTTCGGTTTTCGGTCCGATGCCCGGAATATGGACGAATGTGCGGGTCAGCATGACCGGAACGCTTCCGTGAAAAGCGGTTTTCTTTTAATCAGGCGCTTTAAAACATTTCTTGATCTTAAAAAACTGGAGCTGGAACACGCCCGGGCCAATCTTTTGATGCCGGAAAGGGATCTTGAATCTCTTTTATTCATAACCTGAAAAATATCGCTTGACAAGGATTCCGGCCGCGGATATTTTTGTATATGAACAATCATTAAAATATTGCCTATGGATACTGACCCTTCAACACGGATGGATACCGGGCGTTGC
This sequence comes from Desulfobacterales bacterium, assembly GCA_027025555.1. Taxonomy (GTDB): domain Bacteria; phylum Desulfobacterota; class Desulfobacteria; order Desulfobacterales; family UBA2156. The sequence goes on along the minus strand of JALVQN010000179.1, from coordinate 1,966 downwards.
CCGGTGCGCATGATCCACAAGGAACGCGTGGCGCGGGCCCGTCGGGATGCAGTGCCGGAAAAGGACCTGGCTTTCCTGACGCGTGTCTATAAGGCCCTGGCCGATGCCACCCGGTTGAAGATCGCCATGGCGCTTGCAGACGGAGAGATGTGCGTGTGCGACCTGGCGGCATTTCTCAACCTGAGTGAGTCGGCGGTGTCCCATCAGCTTCGCCTCTTGAAGGATTTAAGCCTGGTGAAGCCCCGAAGGGAGGGTCAGGTCCTTTACTACGGGTTGGATGATGCGCATGTGCTCGATTTTCTGCGCATCGGGCTTGAACACATTCGAGAATAAAGGCTACGTGTCATGACCCTTTTCCTCATCCCCTTTGCCAAGGCCTGGCATGTGTTGGAAGCGGCTTCCATCTACGTCATTTTCGGCCTCTTGGTGAGCGGTTTTCTCAGGGTCTTCCTCAGCCCCAATGCGGTGGCCAACCATCTGGGCGGCGGAAAGATCCGCTCCGTTTTCAAGGCGGCATTGCTGGGCATCCCCCTTCCCCTTTGATCGTGCGGGGTGTTGCCCGCAGCCGTGTCGCTGCGGAAACAGGGGGCGGACAAGGGCGCCGTGAGCGCCTTTCTCATCTCCACCCCCGAATCCGGAATCGACTCCATTGCCGTCACCTATGCGCTCATGGACCCGGTCATGACCGTTGCCCGGCCGGCGGCCGCCTTTATCACCGCCGCCGGGGCAGGATTGGCCGAAAATTTTCATTCGAAAAAAGAACCCCGAAACACCGTCAAGCCCGACCTCAGTTGTCCCGTGGACGCCTGCTGCGACGGCGTGGACTGCGATCCAAAAGCCCATCGCGCCCATCATACCTTCTCCCAGAAGATCCGAGCCGCCTTTGGATTTGCCTTCAAAGACCTCTGGGAAGACATGAGCGGATGGTTCTTTTTGGGAGTGCTTCTGGCCGGGCTCATCACCGGCTTTGTACCCGACGACTTCATGAGCCGGTATTTGGGAGGCGGCCTACCGGCCATGCTCCTCATGCTGGTGGCGGGCATTCCCCTGTACATCTGCGCCACCGCCTCCACCCCCATCGCCGCGGCCCTTGTCCTGAAAGGCGTCAGCCCCGGCGCCGCCCTGGTTTTTCTGCTGGTGGGCCCGGCCACCAACATCACTTCCCTCACGGTCCTGGCAGGGACACTGGGCAAGCGCTCCACGGGCATTTATCTGGGTGCCATCGCCCTCTTTTCCGTGCTGTGCGGCTTGATCCTGGACGCCCTGTACGGCAGCCTCGGCTTGTCCGCCGTCGCCCTGGCGCAGCATCCAAAGGAATTTTTCCCGCCTCTTGTCGGCACCCTGGGCGCCCTTTTCCTCTTAACGCTTTTCCTGGGAAGCTTCATCCGGAAACGGCGCCCGGTAAACTCCGATGCTGCATCCCAACAACCGGCAACGGAGCAAAGCGGCGCACCCGAGCCGGCGCCGCCATCCCCCTTTTTCTCCGAAAATTCCTGCGCCTGCGGCAAGCCGACCTGAGCTTCGACTTCATGACCGGGCGGGTCATGGGAAAGAATTTCAGGCGGATCTATTCCCAATTCAACAAGCGGCGCTCCCCCTCGAGGGATTTGATGTCGGTAATATCCTGACTCACTTCGAGACAGCCTTTATAGGCCCCTTCCGGAGAGCGGACCGCGAAATAGCGGATGAGGATGAATCGGCCCTTGAGCTGAATCCAGAAGGACGCCGCGTCTTTTTCACCGGATCGAAAGGCGTTCAAGATTTTTTCGACGATCCCGATGCTCTTTGGAGGATGACACCGCTTCACAGCCCTGCCGATGATGCCGGGGCTCCTGGGAAAGATCCGCTCCTTTCCGGCCGAATAATAGGCCACCCGGTCCTTTTCATCCACAAAGGTCAAATCGAAGGGCAGATGCGTCAGGATCCAGTCCACCTGCTCCGGCGTCAGGGCCCCGGTCTGCAGGCC
>JALVQN010000178.1 GCA_027025555.1 Desulfobacterales bacterium | reverse complement strand
ACCTCCTTGATGGGGTCCACAATCCCCTTGGCGGCGGATTTGGAATCCTTCCCCCGGTGGTGGTTGATGGAGTCCACCACGTCCAGGGCATCCAGGGTCTTTCCATTGTGGAATTCGATGCCTTTGGGTACCGTGACGACCGACTTGTCGGCATGGGGGATCGTCGGCAGCCTCATATGTGGTTAGGAGACGGGCTTGCCGTCGGCGTCGATCTCCACCAGGTTGTTCCGGATGGACCAGTTGATGCTTTGAGGCACTGCATCGGGTATGGTGGCCGGATCCAGGGAATCGGTGGTGGACCCCCCGCCAAGCCCCAGCCTGAGCCGTCCCCCCTTCTTCGGCGCTTCCGCACGGGCGGGGGTGGATAACAAGGCCGGCGAAACAGCGGCGGCCAATCCCAGGGCGGAAAGACGGGCGATGAACTCCCGCCGCGTCAGCTTTCCTTCCAGGTACAGGTTTTCCAATTGTTTCAGTTGTTTCATCCTTTCCTCCTTTGGTCGTAAAATGCTTTAAAGATTTCAGCCAAACCCCAAAGAATGACCGGTCCTTTTAAGATCAGGATCCGTTGGGTCCGTCTCGCTCAAGATTGTTTGGCCGGACGCACCCCTTCCTCGGTTTTACCCACATGGGTAAGATCCAACAGGGTGTCGTCAATGCCTCTCAGCTCGATGAGATTGAGGATCTGGTTCATGGCCATGGCCAGCAACTGCACATGATCCTCTTGAAGATCCGCCAGTTGTTCGATGATCTTCTTTTCAATGGGATCGGGCAACTGCCGGCTCAGTTCCAGGCCTTTTTCCGTCAGGCGGATCAGGACCACCCGCCGGTCCTTCGGTTGCCGATCCCGATGAACCAGGCCCTTTTTTTCCAGTCGATCAATGATGCCGGTGATATTGGAAGGGGTCACGTACAATTGCCGGCTTAAATCCACCGAGGACATGGATCCCTCGCTGAGCAGGGTCCTCAGCAGGGCGCTCTGGGCCCCGGTGAGGCCATACTGCCGGCTGATCCTGGAAGATTCCAGGTAGACCGACCGCACCAGCTTCCGGATCCCTCCCACGATCTGCTTGACGACCCGGGCATTTCCCGTATTTGTCGTATTTTCCCTGGAATCCATCCGTATATACTCCACCCTTCGATATTCAAGACATGAACTATTTATCTTTTAACACCTGAAATCCTTATTTTCAAGCTTTTAATCTCCAGGGATTGTGGAACGGACTAGAAGGTGTATCCGATGGAAAAATGGACGCGGCCGGCGCCTTCCCCTGCCTTTCGGTCCAGCTTATGGCCGTACATGAGACTGACGGGCCCCACGGGCGTGATATAATTGAGCCCAATCCCCACGGAAGACCGGAGCCCCTCTTCGCCTGCATCGGTTTTTGCATCCAACACCGCGCCCATGTCCAAAAAGACCAAGGCTTCCAGACGGGACCCCAGGTCATAGCGGACTTCCATGTTTCCCAGAAGCTCCATGCGCCCCCCCACGGCGTTCCCCGATGCATCCGTCCGCAGCTTGTTCTCTTCAAAACCGCGGACATCCCCGAGTCCGCCCAGATAAAAAAGCTGATCATCGGCCACATTATCATCCGGGGAATAGGACTGAATGACGCCCCACCGGGCCCGGAAGGCAAGGGTCAAACCTTTGAGCGGGGAGCGATAATATCGGGCTTCGAGGCGGTAGCGGATGAAATCGTCCAGCGTATTGTCCAACCCCTTGGAAACGTCCACGAGGGCTCTTCCGATAAATCCCTTTTTGGGCCGGACAAGGGAGTCCACGGAAATCCAATGGACCGAAGGGGTGAGCACGAAGAGGGTCCTCGGTTCGTACTCTTCCTGTTCTTCAGGCAGAACGGGCACCTCATTCAAGCGGACCTGTTTACGGCTTTCATACCGGAACGCCAGCCCTCCATCGATTCTGTCTGAAAGGCGTCTTTGAAATCTCACGGTGGCCCCTTGGCTTCGAATGCCGAAGGCCCGGTTCTTTTGTTCTTCTTTTTGGGCAAACAGGGTCCCGGTGGCGCTGATGCCCCTTTGCAAGAAGTCCGGGTCCGTGACCCCGGCTTCCGCCTTATAACCGATCCGGCTATACTCCCCGTCGATCCAGATCGATTTGTTTAATCCCAGGAGGTTCTTGTCCTTGAGGCGGCCTAAAAGGTAAGCCTCCCGGACCGTGTCGTATCCGAGGCCCAATTCAAAAAGATACGGTTTTCTTTCGTTGACATTGACGACAACGTCCACCCGGGCCTTTTTTTCTCGAAAGCCGATCAATTGAAGCCGGACATTGTCAAGGGCTTCGATCCGGGAGACCCTGCGGGTGGCCGCCAAGACGCTTTTCAGTGAAAAGAGGGCCCCTTTTTGAATTTTCATCTTCTTTGTGATGACGCCTTTTTTCGTTCGGAAATTGCCCCGGACGAAAAGATTCCCCACCCTCACCTCGGGCCCTTCATCGATGACATAGACGATATCCGCCACACGGGGACTTTTCCGGACCGTGGCCTTTTCTGAAACCGTGACATACGGGTGTCCCTTTTCCGAGATCAAGGCCTTCAAGAGCTCCCTGTCGGCAGGGAGTCTGTACCTCCGATACGGCGCACCGGGTTTGAGGGAAAGGGCCTGCAAGGCCTCTTTTTCAGTGAAAACCGACAACCCTTCAAAGGCCACCTCCCCCACAAGGGTGCGGGGGCCTTCTTGAATGGAAAGCACCGCGTCCACCCATTGATTCTTTGTCTTGGGATCTGTTTCAAAGGCCAGGGCGTCTGTAACTTGCACGTCCATGAATCCGTTTCGAAGGTAAAGGCGTTTCACCGCGCGCTTGTCTTCTTCCCATGTCCCGGTGAAAAATCCGGTGGCCTTTCCAAAGGTGGAGGGCCGGCTGAGGATTTTTTCTTTTATCTTGTCTTTTTCAATGAAACGATTGCCCTGGATACGGAGGCTTCGCATCAAAAAGCGGGGACCCTCCTCGATCAGTATGCGAAGGGACCGGACGGGGCCGCTGTCTTTTTCAACGATCTTGTCGTCCACCGAAATATGAACCCTGGAAAACCCGGCTTTCCGGTAGCGCGTGGTAAGGCGGTGGATCCCCCTTTTCAAGGCCAGGTCCCCCTGGTTGCCCCTCGTAAAAAGGGGAAGCGCTTGAAGCAGGACGGCATCTGAAAACGCCTTGTTTCCCGAAAAGGCAATCTCGTAACGGGGCCCCTCCCGGATACGGAAACGGATTGCCATCCGACCCGAATCCGGATCCTTTTCAAGGACAGGGGCGATCTTGACATCCGCAAATCCCTCCCGGCGATACAGCCGGATCAAGCGCTTCACGTCCTTTTTCAGGTCCGCCTGAACAAACCGGGACATGCCCCAAAAAAGCCGGGAGGCCTGCCATGTCTTTAGAGGGGTCAAGAGGGTGATGTCGGGGAAAAACCGGTTGCCTTCCAGGAGGACCTGCCGGATTCGATAGTACTTTCCCTTGTGGATGGAAACGGTGAGGCCCATCCGGCCGTCCTTTTCATCCTGCTTTGCGATGATGGCCGCTTCCGGCCGGATATAGCCGTTTTCTTTGAAAAGGTTCTCGATATCCCTTTTAATGACCCCCGTCGCCTTGGGATCAAAGGGATCCCCCACGCGAAGATGCATCTTGTTGAGGACGTCTTCCTCCAACAAGGGAAAGGCCCCTTTGATCTCGATTTTCTTGATGAGCAAAAAAGGGGTCAGTTCGAAGACAAGCGCCACTTTGCCTTCCCTCTCCACCGGATCCGGAACATGAATCCTTTTAAACAGGTTGGATCGCTTCAGGGCTTTAATGCTTTTTTCAAGGGCTTCAAGGGAAAAAGGCGCCCCGGCTTTCACATGGAGCAATCGTCTGGCCAGCTGCCTGAGGAGATCGGCATCCGGAGACAGATCGTGGACAAGGATGGAAATGCGGGAAACGACGGGGGCTTTTGGGGAAACTCCCGCCCGGGACAACGGGAGAAAAATCAGGAAAAAGGGGACAAAGGCCGATAAAAGAGAACACCCTGAAATCTTAAAGCCCATGCTGCCCTCACCGAAACTCCAGGCGGTAGAGTATTTGCACGCCGTAATTGCCCGTGTTCTCTTGAAAGGCGGATGCGGCCACGTTTTCCATCCACCGGTATTCGGACGAAGCGCGTTGGGTGGTTTCTCCGCCCCGGTTCTCAATGGTGTATTTCACGGTGAGACGCCTGGAAAGGGCCTTTCCCACCGTCACTTCCACACCCTCTTCCTGGGTCAGGGTCTCTTTTTCCAGATACTTGGCCTCAAAAATGTCCATCCCGGTGGCTTCCTTGAAGCGATTTTCCACAAGTCCCGCGGCGATCTGGGCGGCCAGGGCCTTGGAACTGATCCAGTTGCCCCCTTCTTCCCGCACCATTTCCCGGCGGGTTTTTCCCACGGTCAGCAACATGAGGATATCCTCCTCGGTTTCCGGGGGACGGGATGTCTTGGTGAATACGAGATTATCCGGCGTGCCCGTGACTTTCAACAGGATCGTCCATCTGCGGACATGGATTTCACTTTCGATGTCGAGGGTCGGTTCGATGCGATAGGGGTTGATAAAGTCGATGTCTCCTCGCGTGATTTCAAATTCCCTGCCCAAAAAAGTGACCGTCCCCTCCTTGACCCGGGCGCGCCCCAGCAAACGGGGCCGGGACAGCGTTCCTTTCAATTGAAGATCCGAATCGATGTTCAACAGGGCAAGGTTGTTGTCCACCACAAAGGGGGCTTTCTGCCCGATGGAGACATCCAATGTGACTTTCTGCAAAAAGGAAGGCAGAGAGGAGGGCGATTCGGGCGCCCCTTCCCGGCTTTTCCCCCCGTCTTTCTGCACAAGATTCAGTGTCATGTTCTTGTAGTAGATGCCTTCGGTCAAAAGGATCTCTCCGGTCAGGGCCCATTGATCCCTTTTTCCCGTCAATGAAAGCCGGCTGTCCACCGTCAGATCCAGGGCTTCCGGGATATTCCATGAAAGGTGGTACGCCTTAAAGCGCAGATCCGCCGAAGAAGGGGTCAGACCGTCCAGTTCCATGTTGCCTTTGATTTCAAACCGGCCCTGTCCCATTTTCCCGGACAGCCTTTCCACCACCACGCCTTTGGGCGTGAAGGTGATGGCCGCCCGGGCATCACGGATCTCCTGGTAAAGCCCCGGCGGAGTGAGCCGCACCTGCCTCAGGCCAAGGGTACCGGAAATCTCCGGCCGGGACACACGGCCCCGGATCGATGCCGTGCATTGTGCCACGCCTTCCGCCCCTTTCAGTTGGGGAACAAAGACGTGCAGTCCTTTCAAGGGTATGGCCGCCTGAACCGAGAAGTTCAGGTCCCCCTTGAGATCGGCATCTCCCCGGAGGATCACATTTCCCCGTTGCAAAAGGGCAAGGCGCACATCCGAAGCCGTGATCCTGGAGCCCGCCAACAAGACCCTGAACCGTTTGCTTCGAAGTACCGCTTCTTGTTTAAAAAAAAGATCGAGCCTCGAAAGATCGCCTTGGGCTTGAATGCTCTCAAGGTGGCGGGCGTTTCCCTTGCAGGTCAGGGTCCCGGAAAGGCGTCCGCCCCATGGCCCCAGATCCGCCATCTCAAAATACGGGGCGAGGTTCATATCCCTGACAGCGGCCTCGGCCTTAAAGTCCAGGTCCGTAATATGAACGTCTGCTTTCAGGTCAAAAACCGAGCGTGCTTCCAGGCGCACCACTTGATCGGCAAGGGAGGCCCGAACCCGGATTGCTTCCACTGGTTTTCCCCGGATCCGGATGCCGGTGAGGACCAGCCTCCCGGCGGCTTTCGGGTTTTCCAGGCTTCCATGCCCTGAAACGGTGAGCGTCGCCCTTCCCTGATTCATTCCTGCCCGGGCCAGCCAGTGGATACGGTTCAAAGAGAGGCCTTCGGAAGCCATGGAAAGGGAGAAGGTTTTGTCGGAAAAAGAGAGCCATCCGGTCCCTTCCAGAACTTCATCGGCCGCAAGCCATACGCTGGCAGCGTCCAGATGGAGACGTCTTCCCCTCATCCGGGCCCGGAAGCGGACCTTTTCAATTTTCTGGCCGAAAACATCGAGGCGCTCCCCTTCCATGTCAACGGAGCCCTCCGGACGATGGAAGGTGCCGCCCAGCCGCCCGTGACACAGGAAGGTGCCCCGGATCCCTTCCATGAAATCTTCCGGGTTCAGGTTCCGGCCTTCAAAGGAAAGCTCCAAAGAGGGGTCCTGGATCAGACGCCAGGTTTCCGGATTCAACAGGCCCACGCTGCCGGCAATGGAAAGCCGGGCATCCTTTTCTTGCAACTGGAGCCGCCGGGCATGGATCCGCCCCTGTTCAAAGCGAAGATCCGCGGACAGGGCATCCGCGCGACGGTTTTCAAACATGAGGGCCCGGCCCTCCAGATGCAGGTCGGCCACGAGCTTTGGAAGGGTTCCCGTGACACGGACCCGGGCGTCCAGGGCGCCGCCCAAGGATGCATTCCCCCAAAAGGATCCCATAGGCCCCAAATCCGGGACCGAAAGGGTCATGCGTGTCATCATCTTCCCGGTGCCCAGATGATACACCCCGCTTCCGGTGAGTGACGTCTTCCCCACATGGAAGGCAGCCGATTCCACGCGCACGGTTTGGTTGGAAAGGCGGGTTCGGGCAAAAAGCTTCAAATCCATGGGGGCGGCCCCCCTTGTCCGGGAAGCCCCTTCAATCCACAGGGCCGCTGTTGACTCGGCATCGAGCCCCTTTCGCGTGAGGCCTTTCCCCGTGACGGCGATCTTGCCCCCAAGGGTACCTTCCAAGGGGGCTTCCCTTTTAAAGGTTTCAAAAAGACCCTTCAGATCCACCTCCTCCAACCCCATATCCAGCCGAAAAGAAAGTGCATCCATGTCTTTTTTTGCGGAAAGCAATCCTTCGGGAAAGGCCTTCTTCAGGTCGGCCTTTCCTGAAACCACCGCCTTTCCCAAGGCGCTTTGAATGGCGCCCGCCGTGACGGTCAAGGCCCGGTCCCGAAGCACGCTTTCAAGGACAAAGGGCTTGGTTTCGATCCCGTGGAGGCGCCCGCCGCCGTAATCCAGGACCATGCGGATCTTTGGATTGGAAGTCTTTCCCCGTACACGAATACGGAGTTTCACCGGACCCGCGAACGCCGCGTCCACATGAAACGTCTTGCAAAGGTGTTCCAGGGCGGTCTCCACCTTCAGGGTCATGTCGATGCGGGGATCTTCCATCAGGTCTTCGCCTTTTCCCCGGATGTTCATCGTCAGCAAATCGGATTGGACCCTGGCCCAAAGGGGCCGGATTTTCCCTTTTTCCATGCGGACCCGAAAGCGAAAGGTATCCCATCCGCTTTTCATGCCCGCCATATTCAGCGTACCCCGCCCAAGGCGTGCCGTCAGCAAACCCGACTTTCGGGCCAGGTCCACCCCCCTCAAGGAAACATCGATCTTTTCCAGGGCCGCCTCTTCCGTTTTTCCCGGGATACGGTTGGAAAAACGAAAGGATCCGCCGGTCAGGTCAAATGCATCAATGGTGACATTGAAAGGAAACAGCGGTTTTTCTTTTTTTTCCCGGGGCGGGGTTTTTCCTTTTCGGCGGGGCGTGAGCGCAGCGACAAGATCCAGGGTGCCGTCGGCGTCTCGTCGAAGATGGATCTTCGGCCGGGAAACGGTTCCTGTTTCGATTCGCAGCGTGCCGGATAACAGGGCCTTCCAGGAAAAATCCACAAAGAGGCGCTCCACCTGAAGCACCGGCTTCCGGGCAGGATTTTCCAGGAGGATATGACGGATGTCAATGCGGCCCGGGATCCAAGAAAGGTGGATCTCAGACCATGAAAAGCGCCCCTTGATGTATGTACTTACTTTCCGTTGGATCCACTGCTGGGCGGGATCGCTTTCCAGGAACAAGAACGCCCCCCAAAGAAAAAGAAGCCCCAGGCCCGCCGCCAGGCAAAGGGAAATTCCGATTCGAAAGGACCCTCTTTTCAGCATGGATCATCCATCACACGGCCATCAAAGACATCTTTGATCCTTCAAGGGCCGTCCTGCCGTATCCCAAAGCGCCAAGGTCCCGGGAAGGTCTGTGACACTTTCCAGGACTGCATCCGCGCCTTCCCTTTCCAATACGCTCCGGTCATCGAAACCGGTGAGGACGCCGACGGTCTTCATCCCGGCGGCTTTCCCGGCCCGGATGTCCATACCGGAATCGCCCACATAGACACATCGGAGCGGATCCGCCTTCAGGCGCCCGGCACAAGCAAGCAGCGGTTCCGCATGCGGTTTCTTGCGCTTGGCGTCGTCTGCCGTGATGACCGCGGCAAAAAGGGCGTCCACCCCGGCTTCTCTCAGGGGGCGCCATTTATGGAGCATGGTTTCGGAAGGCGTCGATGTGACCATTCCGATTTTGATCCCCCTTCGGGTCAGGCCTTCCAGGACCGACGCCGCCCCGGGGATCATCTGTAAGTCTTTTTTGAGCATTTCCGGATACATCTCCCGCACGCTGGTGGAGACATCGGCGACCAGGGCCGCCTTGTCTTTTCCGGGTGTTCGGGGCAACACCAGATCCCACCGGAATTCCTCCTCCCGGGCCGCCTCGGCGATCTTTTTCCGGCTGGCCCTGGGAAGACCGTGGCGATCAAAAACCGTGTCCAAAAGCCAAAAATAAAGGGGGATGGAATCGATGAGGGTGCCGTCCAAATCAAAAATCACCGCTTCCACGGCATCTCTTTTCATGGTCTTTCTTTGAAGCTCCCCGGCCGCAAGCAGCGGGCAATCACCCGCCGTTGCCGTTCACGAGGCTCCCGCCCCGAACAGGTTCCAAGACCGCTTCAGCCCCTCCACAAGGCCGTCCCGCCCTGCGGCTTGCCTGAAAAGCGCAAGTGTATTAGTTTCTCACAGCATTGCTTTTGTCAACACCCGAAACGCACCCATGAACCAGACCGGGGAGAAAAGACCGATATGCCTTCCGGAAAAGGCGTTATTGTCCTGATGGGATCCGGGGAACTCACCCCTACCATGGTGGAGCTGTACAAGAGACTGCTTTCCCGATGCGGGAAAAAGGGACGGGCCACATTCCTGGATACACCCGCCGGCTTCCAGCCCAATGTGGACCAGATCTCCAAGAGGGCGGCGGCCTATTTCCGAAATCGCGTGGGGTACCCCCTTCAGGTCGCCTCTTTCAAATCCCGGGAAAACACCACCGCCTTTGAGGCCAGTCAGGCCTTTTCCCGGCTGAAGGAATCCGATTTCATCCTCATCGGACCCGGCAGTCCCACATACGCCGTGGCACAACTGGCGCAGAGCCCCATCCCCGGCATTTTCCGCCGGCGCATCCAGGAAGGGGCCTGCCTGGTGACGGCCAGTGCCGCCGCACTGACCATGGGCCGGTTCACCCTTCCCGTCTATGAAATTTACAAGGTGGGGCTCCCCCTTCACTGGGCCGAGGGTTTGAACATCCTCTCCGGGTTCGGGCTCGACCTCGTGGTCATCCCCCATTGGAACAATGCCGAAGGGGGCACCCATGACACCCGCTTCTGTTTCATGGGTGAAACGCGCATGGCGACCCTGGAGGCGCTCCTTCCCAAAGACACGACCATACTCGGTATCGACGAACACACGGCCTGCATCCTTGATTTTGAAACGCAAACCTTGGAGATTTCGGGGATCGGCGGCATCACCCTGCGCCACGGCGGGAGGGAGCGCCCCCTGGCGTCCGGACAAAGCCTCCCCCTGGACGTGCTGAAAAAAAGGGAGAGGCCCTCCCCTTCACCGGAATCCGCCCCCGGGGTTTCTTTGGGGACCTTACCCCCGGAAAAAGCAGCCCCCGATTTTTGGGATCGGGTGCACGCCCTGGAGGACCGCTTCCAAAATGCGGTTCGGTCCGCCGACGGCAGGGAATCTGCAAGCGCTCTCCTGGAGCTGGACCGGATCCTCTGGGAAGCCCGTGAGGCCGTGGAATCCGATGAAGTCATTGCCCAGGCAAGGGAGATGCTGCGCGAATGGATCGTGCTTTTGGGGATCCGGTTTTCCGAACACCCCCATGACCCCACCC
>JALVQN010000177.1 GCA_027025555.1 Desulfobacterales bacterium | reverse complement strand
GGTATAATCCAACGCATCGGGGGAAAGAGGGCTTGCGGCCGATTCTGGCCTTTATCGAAGAGACCCACGAATACCTGCCGGGCAAACTGCGTCGAGGCACCCCGGTGGACGGCAGGGAAGCCGCCGCTTTCCAGATCGTAATGCTGGCCTACAACATCTGGCGCTACATGAAAATGATGGCCCGAAAAAGCCTGTCCGATACGCATCGCGCGCTTGAAGCTGTTGTTCATCGCGGCCAAAGTCGTCAGAGACGGCAACCGGGATAAGGTCAAATATTCGATTCACGATGCCAGAACCCATGCGATGCTTGCCTTTCTTAAATTTCCAGACAAAGCGAGAGCCGCTCCAAAGCCTTGGAACAAAACAGGAACCTGGGCACCTCGATTTGCAATTTCATAAAGGGAAAGAAATTTCTTGCACGAACATAAACCAAAAAATTATCAACAGGTTATATCCGATGAAAATGATGAATTCTCCCTGACAATAAACTTGTTTTTTCCTTGAGTTTGGATTCGCAAAATGACTTTCGGTTCCTCGAAAAATTTAAACCGGTTGTTCATGAAATCGAAATTGCGTGCAAAATTTAGGTAAAAGACATTATCCGAAATTATAATTGTTACATGGTACTAGGCCGCCCCGGTCTTTCCCCTTCCTGGAGTCCAGCAAAACCGCTGTGCTCAAAGCGTCTCACCCAGTATTGGATAGTTCGCCGGCTATGCCCAAAAAGCTTCGCTACCTGTGTGCAACTAAGTCCAGAACACACCAGCAGGATCCCGTGCAGGCGATGATCATAACGCGACTCCTCCGATCGCAGAATCTCATCCTGCACCGCCAAACGCATGATCTCGGCATCTTCGATCTGCAGCTTTCTCATCGCTCCCCTCCTTTCCAGAGAAGAGCATAGCGTACAACATCAATATGCGCAACTATTTATGTCGTCATGTATAAAAATGTAAAGAAAGAGTTGAAGGCGTTTGTGAAACTTTGCATTGTTTTCTCTCCATCAATATAAGGCTTGGCGCTCACCTGGTCTCCAATGAAGACCGGCCCCTAGTCGGGAAGGATCTGCACGAGGGCTTTTTCCACGTTCACGGGGGCGCTGATGAGTTTTTGGCGGCGCATGAGGGTTTCTGTCTGCCGCCAGGCCCCTTTGTCGATGGTGCCGAGGGGGACGGCGGGGTCGGGCTGGACCAGGCGCCGGGTGAGTCGGATCTGCCTTTTTAAAATGGCCACCGGTGTGGCCGTGTCGAACCGCTTCAGGGTTTTCAGGGCCTGATCCTGGTTTTTCACATCGAGGGCGGCCCGCCAGCCCTGAATGAGGGCTGTCATGAACCGACGCACCAGTTGGGGCCGCTCTTCCAGGAGGGTCCTGGAGGTGATGACCGAATTGGCCACGAACTTGACCCCGTATTCGGAGGGGTCGAAATAGGCCACTGATTCCCCTGCCTTTTTCAGCTTGGCTTCCAGGAACAGTGCCTGGGTGTTCCGATAGACGGGCCAAAAGTGGATCTTCTTGGTCAAAAACGGGGTAAAATCCCTTCGGACGCTGAACAACTCCACGTTCTTTTCCGTCAGGCCGCCCTTGGCCAGGAGGGTGCGCAGGATCGCTTCGTCGTTTCCGCCGAAGGTGACCCCCAGCCGGTGCCCCTTCAGGTCCTTGAGGCTTTTAATGGGCATCCGGTCCGGCCGATACATCCATTGGAGCGGATTGATTTGAAACAACTGGGCAAGGACCGCCAATCGGGCGCCCTTGGAGAGGGCCCGGATCACCTGATCGGCGGAGGCCACGCCGAATTCCGCGCGCCTCAACTCCAGTTCCATGATGGCGTTTCGCTCCGGCCCGCCGGGCTTGACCGACACCTCAAGGCCCTGCCGGTGGAAAAATCCCCGGGCGTCGGCGTAGAGGTCGCCGATCACGCTGGCGTTGAAGAGCCATTTCAGACGATACCGCACCCGATCCCCGGCATGGGCGTCGGCATGCATGGCCATGACCAAAAGACAGGCGGCCAGCAGGATTCCGCCATGCCGGAAAAAGCGGCTTTGAAGGGACACGGTCTTCATTTGCGCCTCCTTTTACGCGTTTTGGGTCCAGCCGCGTTTGATGAGAAAACCCGCGGTTTCCAGGAGTCCTTGATAAACGGAAAGGGTGACCCCGATGAAAAACAGGGCCACCAGGATCTTGGAAAGATCGCTTTGAAACAGGGCGATCCGGATGGCATACCCGATTCCGGCATCGGACACGATGAACTCGGCCACAATGGTGCCCGCCATGGCCAGGGTGGCGCTTCCGGCGATGACGGTGGTCAGTTTGTTCAGGTTTTCAAAGGCCCGGATTTTCACTTCCAGCTGCCAGCGCATGCGGCCGGTGATCCGGTAGAAATGCTCCACGTCCGTCACGGGTTCGGACATGATGCCGATGACCGAAAGCAAAAGGGGAAAGTAGCAGATCATGGCGGCGATGAGGAGGCGGGAGATCAGGCCGTCCCCCAGCAGGATGAAGATGATGGGGGCCAACGCCACGATGGGATAGGCCTGGATATTGTAAGCCGCCACCTTGATGAAGGAGCCGAACCAGGTGGCCCGCCGCCCCGCGATCCCGATGGCAAGGGCCAGGATGATGGAAATGATCTGGCCCAAGACCGCCACCAGGAGGGTGTTCATGGCGTCTTTGAAGTACTGCCTGAAGGTGCCGGCGGCCGTGTTCCACAGGATGTGGAAGCCGGGGATGACGTAGTCCGACAGGGCCAGCACATATTTGATGAGCAGCAGCCCGGCCACGCCCAGGCAGTAGATGATGAAAAACTGGTAGATGCGCCTATGAAGAAGCATTGACGATTTCCAGCATGGTCTTTTCCAGCCTTCGGGGATCCGGAGGGCTCCCCGCCCGGGCGTCCTGCCCCGGGATTTCGAAGGCCTGGGGCCTGCGTTCGATGCCCCTGAGCACGGTGATATGCCGGCAAAACCGGGCCACTTCCACCACGTTGTGGGAAATATACAAAAAATAGGCCTCGGGAAACATCTCCTTGATTTCAAAGAGGATCCTTTCCCGGGTCGGTTCGTCCACGTTGCCCAGGCTTTCGTCCATGATGAGCAGGTCGAGATCCTGGAGAAGATAGCGGAGCAGGTTGACACGGTTTTGCTGCCCCAAAGACAACAGTGAAAACCGTTTATTGAGGCATTCCTCGAGTCCGAAACTGCGGATGAGGTCCTTTTTCAGGTGTTCTCTTCCGGTAGGTGTGATTTTTTCCAGGTGGGTGCCCACGCTGGACCAGTCCGGGAGGCGCTCCAGATTATAAGAATAGAGGAAGCGGGACAGACCGTCGGCATCGATGGCGCCGGAAAGGGGATCCAGATCCCGGATGATCAC
>JALVQN010000176.1 GCA_027025555.1 Desulfobacterales bacterium | reverse complement strand
ACAAGGCCGCCCAGGCATTGGTCCTGATTGGAAATCGTCTGGCAAGTGAAAGCCGCCTGGATGATTTCCTTCCCGGCGCCTTGCATCTGGCCCGATGGGCGCGCTCCCAAACCGCTCCAACGCCCGCTGTAAAAGGGACCTGCCGGCTGTTCCGCTCGATCAGCGTCCATCTTATCCAGACGCACCGGTTCGGAGAGTGTCTTCCCTTGCTCGAAACCTTACATTTCCTGTCGGCCCGGGAAGGGGAACAAGAAGTCCTTTCGGTCTTTGCAGATGAGATGCTCAAGGCCATTGCTCAGGATGACATCCTGCAGATCCTTTTTGCAGAGAGCACGGCCCATGAATCCCGGGAACCGAATCACGCCCTGCGCTGTCTTGTCCTCCTGGGACCCCACGCCGGGAAATGGCTCCTCGACCGGCTCCTGGAAGCCCCTGAGCGGTCCCAGAGACGGCGCATCATGGCGGTGATCACTGAAATCGGCCAACCTGTCCTGGGTGTGCTTCAAGAAAAAATCGCCAAGGGGGGGCCCTGGTTTTATCTGCGCAACCTGCTTACGCTTTTGGGGAAACTCGGCGATGAAACCCATCTCGACATGGTCGTTCCCCTTTTGGACCACAAGGATATCCGGGTAAGGAGAGAAGCCCTCAACACCCTTTACAACATCGGCGGCCCCCGAAGAAGAAGCCTCCTCCTTTCCGTCCTGTCCGGCGCAAAGGAATCCCTGAAAGTCTCCATTGTGACCATGCTGGGCGGTTTGAGACATGCGGAGGCCCTGAGTCCCCTCTTGAAGCTGCTCAAAAACCGGCCCCTCATCCCCTCCAACCAGCGCATACGGCTCGAAGAGGCCCTCTGCAGGGCATTGGGACGGATCGGGGATCCAAAGGCGCTTCCCGCTCTGAAAGAAATCCTGGAACCCAAAGGCATCAAACGGGTCGCATCCTACCCGGAAAGTGTCCAAGAAGCGGCCAAAGAGGCCATCGAAGCCATTGAAAAGCGGGGTGCACCCGACGAAAGGAAAGGCCCCCCGGACACCCGTGCCAGTGACGCGCCGCCCGTCATTGCCACAACCCCTCTGCCTGACACGGATGCCGGGGCCCAACGTCAAATCGACACATTCCTCCAGAACCAAGACACTCCCGGCGCCATCTCGCTGCTGTCGAGTCTCATTGAAAAGGCGGCCCGGGCCAAACACTTCCAAAGGGCCGAAGCCCTCCTGGAAAAGATGTCCGAAATAGACCCCATGGCCCTGAATGAAATTTACAAAGCCGGGGATATCATTGAAAGGGAAAAGGCCGCCTTGCTGGACAAAGACCGGGTGGCTTCCTGGAGCCCCTTGTACGACCTGCTGACCCGGGAAGAAACGCACGCCTTTTACTTTGCCTTAAAGGAGCGCTTCGAGGAAAGCGATGTGGTCCTGATCCAACAGGAAAAAGAGAATAAAAACCTCTTCTTCATCGAACAAGGGACCTTGAAGGTGGTCTTTGAAAAAAATGGGGAGGAATATCTGATCAAGCATTTAAAGGCCGGAGATATCGCCGGTGCAGAGTCCTTTTTCAACGTCACGGTAAGCACTGTCTCGGTGATTACGCAAACGGCGGTCAAACTCCACGTGTTGAGCAGGGAAGACCTGAATCGGTGCAAGAAGAAAGCCCCGGTCCTTGAAAAGAAGCTTCGGGGGTTCGCCAGGGAAAAAGACGATATCGTTCAAATCCTTTTGAACAAGTTCATCGAAAGAAGGGGGCATCCCCGGTTTCCGGCAGAAGGGCCGGTGACGGTTCAACCCTTACAGGAATCCGGGAATCCTATCGGAAAAGCGTTCAAGGGAAGGCTCATGAACCTGTCTGCCGGGGGCCTTTGCTTTTTCATAAAAATAAGAAACGAGGAAACCGCCCGCTCCTTATTGGGGCGGAAAATTAATATGCGTTTCGCCCTTTCCTCGAAACACCCCCATGCGCTTTTGGAAACCACCGGAACGATCGTCGCCGTCCACTACCAGATTTCCATCGATTTCTCGGTTCATGTGCGTTTCGACAACCCTTTGGATACCGCCGTCTTGAAAGAGATCGACTCTTCAGGGCAATCGTGAAAAAGGCACGTCATTTCACTTTAAAGATGTGCCGATGGATTTGCAGAGGTCGTTCTAGGCGGAGAGTTTCAGCGCCAGTTCAGCCACCCGGCGGCCCAGTCTTTCGCCGTTTTCCCGGGTGGATGGATCCGGTTCCCCCACGCAGGACACCCCGTAGTGGCCGGTGGCCGACAAGGGATCTCCGACGACGATCATGCCGTATATCAACAGGGCCTGGAGAATGGCCATCATGGTGGTTTCTTTGCCTCCGGAAGGATCCCCCGAGGTGGCAAACGCCGCCCCAACCTTGTTTTCCATCTTTCTCCGGACACCCACAAACCGGTCGAAAACCTCTTTGAGTTCAGCCGCCATGAGTCCGAAATAGACGGGAGACCCTGCGATGATCCCCGCCGATGCCACGAAATCCTCCTGGGTCACCGCGTCGGTCCTTTTGAGCAGCGCCTTGACGCCCGGCACCCCATTGACCCCCCGGGCGACGGCCTCGGCCAGCTTCCGGGTGTTTCCCCCTTTTGAATAATACAAAATCAAAATCTGCATGGATGAAAGGCCTCCTTATTTCCGGAGGGTGCGGCTTCTCCCCTCAGGCCCTGGCATCGCGTTTTAAAGAAAAAAAACGCGTTTATCCTTTCACACGCTCCACATACTGACCGGTCCGGGTGTCGATGCGCACCCATTCCCCTTCCTCGATGAAGGGGGGCACCTGGACCACGTATCCGGTTTCCAGCGTGGCCGGCTTGGTGCTCCCGGACGCCGTATCTCCCTTGACCCATGGATCGGCCTGGGTCACTTTGAGATCCACGAAATTGGGCAGGGTAATCCCGATGGGCCTGTTGTCAAAAAGGAGGATGCTGCAGACGGTGTTTTCCTTGAGGTAGTTTTTGGCGTCTCCCACCTGGTCGGCACCTAAAAACTCCTGCTCATAGGTGGCGGTGTTCATGAAACAATACTGCTCCCCGTCAAAGTAAAGGTACTCCATTTCGACTTCTTCCAGGTTTGCCTCGTTGAATTTCTCTCCGGACCGGTAGGTCTTATCGAACTGAACGCCCGTAATCATGTTCTTCAGCTTGCATTTGTAAAGGGCCTGGCCCTTCCCCGGCTTGACAAATTCAAACTGGACAATGAGGTAAGGTTCCCCGTCGATCTCGATCTTCAGGCCCTTTCTTAAATCACCGCTTTCAAGCATCCTTTTTCCCCTCCTTTGGATGTCCCTTTCGGGCAGTAATGGCAAAAAACCGGGGCGAACTCAAGGGATATTTTGAATTCACAGTGCAGGGGCCATCTCTTTTTGAGCCCGCCGGACTTGGTGGACAAACTGTTTCACCCGCGATAAATCCTTTTGGAACCGGATCGGTTTGCCCGCAACATC
This sequence comes from Desulfobacterales bacterium, assembly GCA_027025555.1. Lineage (GTDB taxonomy): Bacteria > Desulfobacterota > Desulfobacteria > Desulfobacterales > UBA2156. Next base: position 24,088 of record JALVQN010000176.1, on the reverse strand, counting down.
CACGGCATTGGTCCCCGTACAACTGTCCACACCGGCAGGCCTGGTGCGGTGAATGGCCTCAAAAACGTTTTCCGGGTCCAGGCCACCGGCAAGAATAACCGGGATGCTGCTTTGACGCACCAGGGCGGCCGCCACAGACCAGTCACAGGGTATCCCCGTAATGCCGGCAAATCCCGCCACCGGCGACCGGGGAAGATGCGTATCGGTGAGGAAAAAGTCACTTTCGGGTTCAAACCCGCGGGCCAGGGCCAGGGAGGCTGCCCCGCCATCCGATCCCGGTGCCGGTATGGGAATGGTGCGCATGACGGCCAGATCGGGAAAGGCCTTCCGAAACGTTTTCTGCAGGTGACGGAGCCTTTTTATTTCATCGGCGTCCAATGCAAGAAGATCTTCGCAGAAATGGATGATGTCCGGCCGGTAATAGGCCGCAACACGAAAGAGTGCATCGGGATGGTTGAAAAGAGGAATGAGACTCGATTTGGCCGGCCCTTTCCGGACCGTTTCCACAACCTCCCGAATCTGAGGGTTTTCCCAGTCTTTTTCGTCTTGGACGACGCTTCCGATATGATCCACACCGAGGTCCATGAGCTGTCGCGCCTCCCGGACTGTCTGGATCTCGTACAACTGAACGATCATGGATGTTCTCCAGCGTGTCTGATTTGAAGGAAACCGCTTTTTCGAATTGGAGTTGACATTTTTCGCGGTCTTTACCATAGTCACTTTGATTTTAGCAAGTCCAGCAACCCGACACGATTTCCATGGAAAGACCTTGATGATCCTCGTCATTGATTTTGGATCCCAATACAACCAACTCATCGCCCGACGGGTCCGCGAGCTCCATGTCTTTTGCCGCATTGAACCACCGGATATTTCCATGGATGCGGTTCAAAAGTTGCATCCCCGGGGAATCATCCTTTCCGGCGGGCCTTCGAGTATCTATGAAAAGAAAAGCCCCAAGACGGACCCCGCCCTATTTTCTCTGGGCATTCCCGTTTTGGGCATATGTTACGGCATGCAGTTTATGGTGCACGCCCTTGGTGGAAGCGTCACAAGGTCTGAAAAACGGGAATACGGCTACGCCACACTGAAGGTGAAAAAAAGGACCGGGCTGTTTTCAGGAATTCCGGGGAAAACCCAATGTTGGATGAGCCACGGGGATTCCATTCAATCCCTGCCCCCCGGCTTTGAAGTCACGGCTTCCACGGAAAATACACCCGTCGCCGCAACGGCTCAAGCCGAAAGGAAACTTTTTGGACTCCAGTTTCATCCAGAGGTCCACCACACGCCGCAAGGCAAGAAAATACTGAAAAACTTCCTCTTTAAGATCTGCGGGTGCAAACCCACATGGACCATGACGTCCTTTGCCCGGGAAATGACCCAAGAGATTCGAAAGACTGTGGGGGATGCAAAGATCCTCCTGGGTTTGAGCGGCGGCGTCGATTCGTCGGTGACTGCCGTACTGGTCCATCGGGCCGTGGGGGAAAACCTGACGTGTATCTTCGTTGACAACGGACTCCTTCGAAAGGATGAAGCAAAAAACCTGAAAAAGGCCTTCTCCGAACACATGCATATCCGGATCCGCTTTGTGAGGGCGGGGCGGAAATTCTTAAGCGCCCTCAAGGGCGTGAGCGATCCGGAAAAAAAACGAAAAATCATCGGACGCCTCTTCATGGAAGTTTTTGAAGCAGAAGCCCGGAAAATCCAAAATGTGAAATTCCTGGCCCAGGGAACCCTTTATCCGGACGTCATCGAATCCCTATCGGCCTTTGGCGGTCCCAGTTCCGTCATCAAGTCCCATCACAATGTGGGCGGGCTTCCCAGGAAGATGAAGTTGAAATTGGTGGAGCCTCTCCGGTACCTTTTCAAAGATGAAGTGCGTGTTTTGGGGAAAAAATTGGGGCTCGCCGATGAATGGATCTGGAGACACCCCTTCCCGGGACCCGGTCTGGCCATCCGCATCATCGGCACGGTCACCCGGAACCGGCTTTCCATCCTGCGCCGCGTGGATGCCATCCTTGACGAGGAGATCCGTGCCGCCGGCCTCTATAAAAAGCTGTGGCAGTCCTTTCCTGTTTTACTTCCCCTAAAGAGCGTGGGGATCATGGGAGACCAGCGCACCTATGAAAACATCGCGGCCATCCGGGCGGTTACGAGCAAAGACGCCATGACTGCAGACTGGGCCCGGCTTCCGCATGTCCTTTTGGGAAGGATTTCCAATCGGATCATCAATGAAGTCAGAGGTGTCAACCGGGTGGTTTACGACATCAGCTCGAAACCGCCCAGTACCATCGAATGGGAATAGGCGTTATGGAGGAACACCCGGAAAAGCTGCGTTTTCGAATCGGCGAGGAAGACCGGCCGGATACGATCCTTCCGGTGACAGACGAAGTCCCGGAAATTAAAAACCTCAGCCGCCGTGTGACGCGACTGACCCTCCTGATCCTGGTGTTGGTCGGCATTGCATTCGGTGCCGGCTACCTCGAACTTAAAAAACGCTTCAATCAGTTTTACAGTGAAGGCGCCAGAGGCTTTACGGCCATCTCTGAAAACATCGAAATCCGTTTTACGTCGCTGCTTCAGGCACAGGAAAAATTGAAAACACAGTTGAGCGAAAGAATCCAGTCGATGGAAAGCAGCGCGGAAAAGCTCAAGGGATCGATCCGGAAGCTTGAAAAGGAGATCAGCGCGCTCAACGCATCCAAATCGGACAAAAAGCTGCTGGAAAAGGCGGCTTCGAAGATGGAGCAGGACCTGGCCGCTGTTCGGAAAGAGATTGCCGACTTGTCCGAGAGTCTTTCCCTTGCAAAAAAAAATATGACCTCCGAGACGACGCAGCTTATCGAAGCGCTCAAGCGATTGAAAATTGAAATCCTCAAGATCCAGGAGGCGCTCCAGGCGCTTTCGGCCCAAAAAGTGGACAAAGCCATCTTTGACATCAAATTAAAAAGGGAAAGGAAGGCCCGACAAAAGGCCCTTGAGAAAACGGGTGAAGGGCTAAAGATGCGGATTCGATCCCTTGAAAAACGTCTTAACGCCCTCGAACGGGAAAAAATGCCTTCTCCGGTCAAAACCGAGCCGAAGCCTCAAAAGCCGAAGAGGCAACCTTCCCCAAAGACCAAGACAATAAAAGAGAAATCGATCAAGGAATAGGCTGTTTTTTCAATTATATTTATATAATATATTATTAATTGAAAATATTATATGTATTGATACTTGTAAATAGTTTAATGAATAACTTTATTATCCATATTTCCTTTTGGCATTCTCAAAATAGCTATTGATTTTAAAATAGCTATTGACAGACAATGATTTCTTGTCATAAATTATAACAAATCGATAGATTCAATTACCACGAAAGGGCAAGGTTGCAGGGGGTTGCAACCGCGCAAAGTCACGGGTCTTAAGCCCTCCCCAGGGCTTGGGGCAGCCGGACCGCCGAAGGTAAGGGAAAACAACGAACGCCTTTGGGGTTTGGACGCCCGGGGCGTTTTTGTGTTTGAGGGCGTGTGTGCCGGATCAGAAAGGAGGCGTGATGAAGAAAAAACACATTTGGTTCATTCTGGTCACGTTTATCATGGCTGCCTTGGTGGTGCCTGCCCATGCCGCGGCAGAGGACGGCGGAAAAGTGAACATCAATACGGCGGGAGTGGATCAGCTTACGACTTTAAAAGGCATCGGAGCCAAGCTGGCCCAAAAAATCATCGACTATCGAACCCAAACGGGTCCCTTCAAAAAAGCCGAAGACATCAAAAAGGTTCCGGGAATCGGAGAAAAAGTATGGGAGGCCAACAAGGATAAGATCGTTGTGAAATAGTGCGGGGAAACCTTATTTCGGCGGTTCGCTTCCGGCAGCCGCGGGGTAGCGCCCTGCGGCTGCTTTTCTTTGAACCCGATTCGAGCGGGTTTGAACCCTTTCCCCGTTGAGCAGGTTGCCGATCGAGAGTGCTACTTAAAGGAGCGTGTATGGGTATGGGGCACAATACCGGCAGGGTGGGTGTGATAATGGCTGTGAAGCAGGGAGGCGTCGCCGTTGAACAGGATCTTTCCCTTTGCCAGGGCGTAGACGCTCCGGGTGGTCAGTGCCAAAAAATCGTATTCATGGGATACGATCATCAAGCTTGTGTCGAGTCCCTTCAACACTTCCACAATACGCCGGTGGGTCTCTTCGTCCAAGCCTGTGGTGGGTTCATCCAGAAGGAGGATGTCGGGTTGCATCACCAAAACAGTGGCCAGGGCCACCAGCTTCTTCTCCCCTCCGGACAGACGATGGGTTACGCGATCGGCCAGGTGCGACAAGTGCAAGGCCTCCAGCGTCTCTTGGGCCCGTGCCTTGGCTCGAGAAGGCCTAACGCCCATGTTTAACGGTCCAAAGGCCACATCCTCCAATACCGTGGGACTGAAGAGCTGGTCATCGGCGTTTTGGAACAAGAATCCAATCCGCATTCTCACCCTTTGAAAGTCCTTTTCCGTTTTCCTTTTTCGGCCGAAGATCCGAATCGTTCCCGAAGAAGGCTTCAAAAGCCCCATGATGAGATGCAGCAAGGTGGACTTCCCGCTGCCGTTGGGGCCGATGACGCCCACCTTTTCTCCGGACTCCAGGCTAAAAGAGGCGCCCTGAAAGACCGGTTTCTGGCCCGGGTAGGCGAAATGGATGTCTTCCAGTTCTATGAGCACACCCAAGCCCCCCATTCCATGAAGGCAACGCCCATGACCATGCCCCCTAAAGCGAGGGCGCCTATCCAGTCTTTTCCGGTCAGGGGCGCCTCCTCCAAGGCATGGAATCGCCCCGCAAATCCCCGGCATACCATGGCATGCTGAACCCTTTCGGCCCGTGCCGCGGCGCGAACAAAGAGGATCGCCACCATATAAGCGTAGGTTCGATAGGTGTGCAGATTGGTTTTTGGGCGAAAGCCCCGCACCACGGCCGCCCGCTTGAGTCTTTCGTATTCCTCCTGAATGACAAAAAGATACCGGTACGTCAACAAGAGAAGGTGTGTCAGCTTTTCGGGCATTTTGAGCCTGTTCATCGCCGCACCCAGGCGCCCCACCGAGGAGGTGGCCACCAGGGCGATGAAAGCCAAAATGATGCCGTTGGATTTCAATGTCATTCGGCCTGCAAGGGCCATTCCCTCAACGCTCAAGGAAAGGGGCCCCACATGCATCCAGGGCGTCCCGGAGATGCTGACGGGTAAAACCGCCCAGAAAAGTGCAATGAATCCGTTGACCACGAAAAGGCGCCGGAAAAGGGCTCCAAGAGGCAACCGTGCAAAAGCGACGAGGGTCAGTGCCGCACCCAAAGCGACCTCCATGGCCGACCACCGGGTCGAAAGGGCGACAACGGTGCTGAAGGCAGCGGCCGCCGGTACCTTCACGCGGGGATCAAGATGGTGCAACACCGAATCGCCGATGGAAAATTCTTCTCGAACCACTTCCCTTAAGATTTCAACTTGCTTCGATAATGAAAATACATGCCGACACCGATCATGCCGAAAATGTACCCGATCCCTCCCAGGACATCCTTCAGGGTCGTTTTCGGGGCCGCCATCCGGGCCAATTGTTTCATCACGGGGGACAGCTTCTTGTCCAATAGCCGCTCCAGGGTGGATTCGAAGGCTGCCACAAGGTTGGGATCGGGTTTTTCCATAGGCTTTCCCGGCCCGGGCGTCACCTCTTGGGAGGGTGTTGTCGGAGGGGACATCCCGAAGGCGTCTTCCTTGAGGATCCACTTGTTCCTATGTCCCGCCCCGGCAAGAAGTTCAATACGCATCCGCGTTTTTCGGGGGACTTTGAAGGAAAAGTTTCCGTGAGCATCGGTGACACCTTCCAAGAGTCTTTTGTTGGACCGGTCGTCATAGACGATGATTTTCCCGTTGACAACCGCCTTGCCCCCGCTGAATCGGCTTTCCGTATGGACCCGGTCCCCTTCCACCCAGGCAAAGATCGTCACCCGGTGCGCATGGACCCTTGTGGCGGAAAAAAAGAGGATCCCCGCCACGCACAGGCATTGAATGAAACCGCGAAATTTCATGGACATCTCCGTCTCCTTTTGAGGCATTCCTGCAGATCAGCGGGAAGAGGGCCCTTCAGACGGCAGCATATCCGGCTGGACCCGCTTTAAAAAGGCCACCAGAAAAACGGTCATGATGCCTTCGATGAGCATCACCGGAACATGGGCGCCGATGACCAGCCCGGCCACGTTTATAAATTTATCTTCTGTAAACATGAGAGCCAGGGCCGCCAGGACGCCGCTGAGAAAGACAGAGAAAGCACCTGTAAAAAAGGCGGCGGGAAGTGCCCACCCGGCCCGCCTCCTGACCAGGGCCCTGAACAGGATATATCCGATCACCGCAGGAAAGGCCATGATAAAAGTATTGATACCGAGGGTGGTGATGCCGCCGAACTGGAAAAAGACCGCCTGGAGGATCAACGCCACCAACAGGGCCGGAAAGGCGGCCCACCCCAGGATCAAGCCGACTGCGCCGTTGAAGAGCAGATGGACACTGGAAGGGCCAATGGGCACATGGATCAAAGAGGCCACAAAAAAGCAGGCGGACATGATCCCGGTCCTGGCGATCTTATCGGACTCCAGATGCCTGAGGCCCATGGCACACCCCGCCATGGTAAGCACGGCGCCCGCACCCAAAACAGGCCCTGAAAGAATCCCTTCTGAAATATGCATCACGCGTTGCTTTCAAAAAATATTATTGCCATGGCTCAAATTTCACCCAGATCACCGCCCCGAGTTCCACCTCTTTTTCCTTGCCATCATGTTTGAGTGTAAAATCCGCCCGGTTCAAGGCGGCAAAGCCCCACCATCCCGCCTTGGGCGCCGCATAGGTGAAAACACCGTTGACGTCCGCCTTGAGGGTTTGGGTGACCATATACGCCGTGGGTGCCTTGGCCTGTCTGCCCACATTGTTGTATTCCACCTCCACCTCGGCGTAAGGGACCGGCTTTTTGTCCAGTTTCACCACCCCTTGGAAGACATTGCCCGCATATAACCCATAGGGCTTGGAAAGGGGCACAATTTCGGTTTTAAGGCCCAATTCTTGATCCCAGCCTTCATCTTCCCCGAAGGCGGCCACAACGGTTTTGGTGTAGTGGACGATGAAGCAATCTTCAGCAGGCTCCCAGTAGGGCGCCGGCTCCATGTAAAAAGCATAGACACCCGGACGTTTGATCGCAAAATCGACTTCCCACGACGGATGCCCCATGACCCGGGTCGGCTTCAACAGCTTTCCAAGATCCGTTTTTTTCCCCTCCAGCACCACAGCGAACGCTTTGGGCCGGGCCATGTCCATGCCCTGCCTTTCAAAGGGATGTGAAAAGGAAAGCTCTAGATGAACCGTTCGGCTGTCTTCCTGCATGACCATGGCATCCGAAGGAATAATCATGCCAAAATGGGGCCAACAGGGAGAGGACAAGGTCAAAAGAGTTGCCAGAAACAGTCCTGTCTTTCCTAAAAACCGCATCTTTTTTCTCCTTTTTCCCAAATCTTTCAAAAAAAAACCACGAAGGGGCGTGCCTTTTCAGCACGTACCGCCTTCGTGGCGTTGCTGCTTTTTTTGTCCCTTGGACCCGTTTAAACTGCCAGATGGAAGACCTTCGTGGCCTTCATGTGCGATGTTTTTTTATTATTTGCTCTTTGAAAGAGATTGTCAATGACTTTTTTTGTTCATTTGCCCCGTTTGGGGTCTGGGCTTGCAAGCTCGAGGGTTGAAATTTCGCTTTTGGACTCAGGGATGCGGTTGACTTCAATCCCGTAACATTGCCTCCATGCGGGGAATATCGACGGGAAGGTCCACCTCCGGAGAATCGTGCCGCGTGACCACCACTTTAATCCTGTAGCCGTGTTCAAGGGCCCGCAGCTGTTCCAGCTTTTCGATCCGCTCCAGGGCGCCCTCGGGCAGACCTTTAAAGGTCTCCAGGAAATGAACGGTATAGGCATAGATGCCCAGGTGCTTATAGGTGGGGAAAACCGTATCCGAATCCCGCGGGCAAGGAATCGGCGACCTCGAGAAATACAGGGCGAATCCATCGGCATCAAAAACCACCTTGACATCCTTTGGATCGGTAATTTCCCTGGGATCGACAATGCAAAAGGCCAGGGTGGCCATCTCCAGCCCTGGATTTTCAAGGAGGGGGCCCACCACCTCGGCCAGGGATTCCGGGTGAACCAGGGGCTGGTCCCCCTGAACATTGACGACGATGTCGTCCTTAGAAAGGCCGAGCGTTTCAGCCGCCTCGGCCGCCCGGTCGGTCCCGGACCGATGATCCGTCGACGTCATGATCCAGCGCCCTTTGAAGGCATCCACAGCCTCGGCAATCCGCTTGTCGTCGGTGGCCACCACCACTTCAGAGAGGATCCGACTTTCCCCAACTCGCTCATAAACCATTTGAATCATTGGTTTTTCACAAATACGCGCCAGGGGTTTGCCCTCAAATCGCGTGGAGGCATACCGGGAAGGGATGACGGCAACAATGCGTCTTGTTGAGGCTGTTTTCAATAACGGCTCCCTTGAAAGGCCTGAAGGCATCAGAACATTACAAGGCTTTTAATCCATCCCAAAGCCCTTGTAAAGCCCGGCAACAAAAGCCTTGCCAATCCCCTTTCTTTTTCTTTTCATTTGACAGGACGCCACAGGCTGATTTATTTTTCCCCTTCAGATCGCCCGCAACGGCACGCGGGTTCAACACTACCAACATCATCACAGACCCCAGATGAAAAAAGACACGCCTTTGAGCCCTTTACAATCCAAGCCGATGAAAGCACTCGGGATTTGCCTCGGCGCATCCACCGTGTCCACCGTTGAGGTCCTGTGGGCGCCTCAATCATTACAAGACGCCCCCGAAGCAGGCCCCTGGTCTGACGCGAAGGTCATCCGCCATGGCCTCTATCCCCACGAAGGGAATCCGAAAGAGACCCTCATCCGGGCACTGGATGCCGTAGATCCGGCTGCCTTTGACCGCATTGCGGCCACGGGACGGCGTTTCAGGCATTTCGTCAACCTCACCTCCATCCCGGAGCCCGAAGCCGTGGAGTACGCCTACCGGTTCGTGAAACCTGCGGAGGTGGACTGTCCGGCTGTGGTTTCCGCCGGTGGAGAGACCTTCATGGTCTATGTCTTGAACAAGAAGGGGGAAATTTCAAACGTCCTGACCGGAAACAAATGCGCATCCGGAACCGGGGAATTCTTTCTGCAGCAACTGAGACGCATGGACGTGAGCCTTGACGAAGCCGCCCGGTTTGCCTTCACGGAATCGCCCCACCATGTTTCGGGTCGATGCTCTGTCTTTTGCAAATCCGACTGTACCCATGCCACCAATAAAGGGGTTCCCCGGGCCAAGGTCACCGCCGGCCTTTGCAAGATGATGGCCCACAAGATCCTCGAACTTTTGAAAAAGGTCGACAAGAGAAACATCATGATCACCGGCGGAACCGCCAAGAACCGGATGATGCTGGCTTATCTGAAAAAGGAGATTCCGGGCCTGATCGTCCCCGACGAAGCCCCGTTTTTCGAAGCCTTGGGCGCGGCCCTCTGGGCCCTGGATCACGAGACCCTTCCCTTTCCCGGCTTTCCGGATCTGATCCGAAAGGAAGCCCGCACCTTCGACCACCTGGCCCCGCTCAAGGAGTTTACCGACCATGTCACCTTCAAGAGCCTGGAAATGGGGGTCCCCCGGGCCGGGGAGATCTGCATTTTAGGCCTCGACGTGGGTTCCACCACCACCAAGGCGGTGCTGGTGCGGACCCGGGACCATGCCATACTGGCCTCCGTCTATCTGAGGACCTCCGGCGATCCGGTGGGGGCCTCCCGGAAATGCTATCGGCACATCCTCAAGAGCATTGAAAAACATACGGATCCTTCCCGTGTTCCCATCATCGGCCTCGGTGTCTGCGGGTCGGGACGTCAAATCGCCGGCCTCCATGCGCTCACCGACGGCGTGATCAACGAAATCATTGCCCATGCCACGGCAGCGGTCTATTTCGATCCCGGTGTGGACACCCTCTTTGAAATCGGGGGCCAGGATGCCAAGTATACGTACATCACCAATGGGGTCCCCTCCGACTACGCCATGAACGAAGCCTGCTCCGCCGGCACCGGCTCTTTTCTCGAAGAATCGGCCCTGGAGACCCTGGGAATTCCGGTGGAAGACATCGCGGAAATCGCCCTTCAAGGAAAAAGTCCGCCCAACTTCAACGATCAATGCGCGGCCTTCATCGCCTCGGACATCAAAAACGCCATCCATGAAGGGATCGAACGGGAAGACATCGTGGCGGGCCTCGTCTATTCGATCTGCATGAACTATACCAACCGGGTCAAGGGAAACCGCCCGGTGGGCGAAAAGGTCTTCATGCAAGGGGGGGTCTGTTACAACCGGGCCGTGCCCCTGGCCATGGCCGCCCTGGTGGGAAAACCCATCGTGGTGCCGCCGGAACCGGGCCTCATGGGGGCCTTTGGGGTGGCGCTGGAGGTGGAGAAACGGATTCAAAACGGCCTGATGGCCGAAAGCCGGGTGGACCTGAAAGCCCTGGTGGACCGGGAAGTCCTCTACCGGAAGCCGTTCATCTGCAAGGGGGGAAAGGCCAAATGCGATCGACAATGCCAGATCGCCGTCATCGAATTGGAAAAAAAGCGGTATCCTTTCGGGGGCGCCTGTAATCGCTACTACAATCTCAGGCACCATATCCGATACGATGTGGACCGGCTCGACCTGGTGCGGCACAGACAAAAACTCGTTTTCGAAAAGTACGGTGTATCTCCAAAGACCCATGAAACCGGTCAGGAGAAAAAAAGTATCGGCTTTAACCGCAGTTTCCTCATCAACACCTATTATCCCTTGTACTCGACCTTTTTTTCTTCCCTGGGATTGAAAATCGTGATCCCCAAAGATCTCTCCCGGGAAGGCATCGATATGCGGGGCGCCCCCTTTTGTTACCCGGTGGAGATTGCCCATGGCTTCTTCCATGCGCTCATCGAGTCGGAAGACGTGCCCACCTACCTCTTCCTTCCCCATTTCAAAGCGATCCCCCTTTTGGAGGACAATTCGGGCTCTCAGGTATGCCCCCTGGTCCAGGGAGAAACGTATTACCTTCGAAACACTTTTAAAGAACGGCTTGAGCAGCTGAGACAACAAGGGTGCACCCTCCTGACACCGGTGGTCGACCTGACCGCCGGTATCGAGACCGCCCGGGATCCCCTGGTTCAAAGCGCCGAAAAGATAGGGTTTTCAAAGGCTTCGGCAAACGCGGCATTTCAGAAGGCTTTGGCGGTTCAACGGGCCTTTGACGATCAGATCCGCGCCATGGGCCGCACCTTGCTCAAAGAGCTGGAAACGGATCCCGAAAAAACGGCCGTGGTCCTCTTCGGCCGGCCCTACAACGCCTTTGCCAATGAGGCCCACATGGGGATTCCCCACAAACTGGCATCCCGGGGGGTAACGGTGATCCCCATGGATTTCCTCCCCATCGATGCGGCATTTTCAAAACGGCACATGTACTGGGGGATGGGACAGCTCATCCTGAAAGCCGCCCGCTTCGTCAAGGAGCACCCCCAGCTTTTCGGAACCTATATCACCAATTTCAGTTGCGGTCCCGATTCTTTCATCATCGGATATTTCCGGGAGATCATGGGGCGCAAGCCTTCCCTGACCCTGGAACTCGACAGTCACACGGCAGATGCAGGCCTTGAAACCCGCATCGAGGCCTTCTTGGACATCGTGGCGGCCTACCGGCAATTGGCGGCCAAAAAGCAGATTCCGCGTGTCTCCCATGCCTTTCATCCCTCCAAGGTGGTCCTGGAAGACGGAAAGCCCCATGTGATCACTTCGGACGGAAAGCGACTCCCCATGACAGACCCGCGGGTCTGCCTCCTCTTCCCTTCCATGGGCAAATTGGCGTCAGAGTCCATCACCGCCGTATTCCAAGGAAGCGGATACCGCGCCAGGGCGCATCCCCCTTCCGATGAAGCGGTGCTCAAACTGGGCCGGGCCAACACCACCTGCAAGGAATGCCTTCCGTTGATCCTGACCACCGGCACGCTGCTCAACTACGTCCAGAATGAAAAAAAGGACGGGGAGGTCCTGGTCTATTTCATGCCCACGGGTTCGGGGCCGTGTCGATTCGGTCAGTACGCCGTTTTCATGGAGGATCTGATCCGGCGGTTCAAAATCCCCGATGTGGCGGTCATGTCCCTTTCCTCGGACAATGCCTATATGGGCATTGAAAACGGTTTCCAAAAACGAGGATGGTGGTCCGTGGTGATTTCAGATGCCATGGAAGACATCCGTTCCATGCTCCTGGCCAATGCCAAGGAGCCGGACAAGGCCATGGCGCTTTTTGATGACGAATGGAAAAAGATCCTGGAGGCATTGAAGACCGGAGAGTATAAACGGATCAAAGACCGGTTGACCCTGACAGCCAACCGGTTGCGCAGCCTTCCGACCAGGCTGCCGCCGGAAGAAGTCCCCACTGTGGCCCTGTCCGGGGAAATCTTCGTCCGACGGGACCCCTTGTCCCGGCAGTTCATCACGGAGCGCCTGGCTCAAAACGGTTTCGCCGTGATCTGCTCCCCCATCGCCGAATGGATGCGGTATTCCGATTATTGCTTCAAAGAAGGATTCAGCAACATCACCCCCTCCCTCAAGGAACGGCTCGGTCTTTTCATCAAGGAACGCCACATGAACCGCTACGAAAGGGGAATCAAACAGATTCTTTCCCGATCCGGCCTGTTCACACCCACCATGATCGACATTGAAAAGGTGGTCCGGGCGGCCACCCCTTATATTGCACCGGATCTATCCGGCGAAGCCATATTAACCGTGGGAAGCGCCCTCGTGGACATCGCCCATCATGCGTGCGGCGTGATTGCCATCGGGCCCTTCGGCTGCATGCCCAACCGTCTTGCCGAAGCCATCCTTTCCCAAGCCCTGACCCGCAAAGGAAAGCTCGAAGCCGACCCGACCAATCCGCGATTACGGGCGGTGCTCACGGAAATGGAAGATCTTCCCTTTCTGGCCATCGAAAGCGACGGATCCCCTTTTCCCCAGCTCATCACCGCCAAGCTTGAAGCCTTTTGCCTCAGGGCAAAGAGGCTCCATGAACGGATGCGTACAGCCTGGAAACAGAACCCCTGAAGAGACGTTCTGCGTCTTTCATTCAACCGGCCAAAGGACACCCTATGGGCCTTCCGGCCAAGAAGACCAAAATCGTCTGCACCCTGGGACCGGCCTCCGAGTCCACGGAAATCTTGGAGGCCTTGATCCGTGCGGGAATGGATATCGCCCGGATCAACTTTTCCCATGGCGACTTTGACAGCCATAAAAAGAGGATCGAGAGGGTACGGGCCGCAGCCCGCACCGCCGGGCGACGGATAGCCGTTATGGGCGATCTCCCAGGCCCCAAGATGCGCATCGGTCGACTGGTGGAAGAACCGATCCATCTGAACGCCGGCGATCCTTTCACCTTGACCGCTGAAAGGGTCCCGGGCGACAAACACCGCGTCTCCACGACTTTTCCCCGGCTGGCCCAAGTCGTCCATCCCGGGGATGCCCTCTTCATCAACGACGGGCTTATCCATCTTGAGGTGGAAAGGGTGGCGGGAAAAGACGTGCATTGCCGGGTGAAGGTGGGCGGCGAGCTGCGCTCCCGAAAAGGGCTCAACCTGCCCGGCATCGATCTCGGGATCCGCGCCTTCACCGAACACGATCGGGAATGCCTCCGGTTTGCCGTGGCCCAGGGGATGGATGCAGTGAGCCAATCCTTTGTGGAGTCTGCAGCGGACATTCACGCCCTTCGCGATGCAGCCGCCGATCTGGGGTACGATCCTTTCATCATCGCCAAGCTGGAACGGTCCAAGGCCCTGGAGCACCTGGACAGCATCCTCCAAGCGGCCGACGGAATCATGGTGGCCCGGGGAGACCTGGGGGTGGAGACGCCCATTGAACGGATCGCCGTGGTGCAGAAAGAGATCATCCGTCGTGCAAACCTGCTGGGGAAGCCGGTGATCACCGCCACCCAGATGCTGGAATCCATGACCGACAACCGGCGGCCCACCCGGGCGGAATCCACGGATGTGGCCAACGCCATCCTGGACGGCACGGACTGCGTCATGCTTTCCGAAGAGTCGGCCACGGGAAAGTATCCTGTGGAGGCCGCCGCCATGCTGGCCAAAATCGCCATTGCCACCGAACCGAATCGTCCAAGCCATCGCGTTCGGGAAATTCTCAAAACCTTCGACAACAAGGTCGACATCAGCATGCGGGACCTTCTCACATTGAGTGTGGAAACCCTGGTGGAACGCGTGGCCCCGGCCCTGGTCCTGGTGCCGAGCCTGAGCGGAGATACGGCCAGAAGCATTACCCGTTTTCGCCTGCCGGTATGGATTGTCGGTGTCAGTGAAAGCGAAAAAATATGCCGGCAGCTTCTCTTCTCCTATGGGGTATGGCCGGTGCATGAACCGGACTTTCCTGGCAACTGGAAGGCCTATGTGGGAAGATGGATGCGATCCCATGGGATCCCCGGCAACCTTGTGGTGCTCTCCACAGGCCCTTCGCCCAAATTTCCTGAAGCCAACCACCGGATTGAAATCATCGACTTGAACCGGTAACGTGAAAGAGGAGGTTCCCCATGAAAAAATGGAGATTTTTCGTTGGAATCCTTTTCGTGGCGGTCTTTGTCCTTGGCTGCGCGGCAAAACAAAAGAAGACCCCGTCCGAAGGGCCCGAATCCTCATCCAAGATTGTTCAAGAAGACATCCGGGAAGAGTCTGAAAAGAAAGAATCCCCCGCCCCCAAGACAGACGATGCAAGGCCGAGGGTGAAGGTTACGGCGCGCCGCTTGAACCTGAGGGAAAAGGCCTCGGTAAAAAGCAACGTTCTCCAGGTGCTCCAAAAGGACGATGTGCTGGACGTCTTATCCCGGAAAGGGGGGTGGCTCCGGGTTCAAAACAACGCCGGCCTGACCGGCTGGGTTTCCATCCGATACGTCCAATTTCTGGGCAAAAAGAGGATGAAACCTTCAGAAGATGTAAAAAAAGCAAAAGGCGCCGCCGCTCCCTCTCCCCCCGACAGGAAGGGTACCGGCGGAAAAAGCGTTCCACTTACGGCCAAGATTGATGACACGGCAGCAAAAAAAGACTTTGCCAGGGGTTTTTTCGAGGTGGACGGTCAAAAAGTCCCCTTAAAGTATGCCTATCTTGAAACGCGGAAGGACCCTTTCGATAAAACCCAAAGAGTCTTCCGCGTCTTTCTCACGGATCGCCGCGTTCCCGTAAACGACTGGCACAGCCGGATCATGGAACTGGCTTCTCAAGGCAAGCTGCAATATCTGGAATTGACCCTAAATCAAGGCCGGCATATCAGCGGCGTGGCCCTGGAAACCCCCTTGTTAAAATCAGGGTACGTTTCGTCGGCCGGCGGTCATCGCTTTGAAGCAAAAACCTTCGGCCCCTCGATCCTGGAAGGCACGGCATTCACAAAGACCCGGGAATTCCAGGGCCAGAAATACCGCTACCGGGTGACCTTCCGGGCGACCTTGATGCAAGGCCCCGGGAAGGAAAGAACAAAGCCGCCCCAAGATTCGAAAGCGCCGTATGACAGGTCCCTCTTTGATACCCCGGTCAATCAGGCCATTGAAAAAATGCTGCTCGCATCAGGCCATGAAGAGCTGTTGAGAACCACCACCCGTATCGTAAACAATCTCCTGAAAGACTTTGGAAGGGCAACAATAACGTATGTGAAAAACGGGAAAAAGGCCCGGCTGAAGGTCTATCTCTTCAAGGAAAAGGGGAAATGGACGGCCTATGAAAAAATCCCCACGCATCTGGATCACCCCGGGATCTTCTTTATCATGGCCCGGCAGCATTGTGCCCGCAAGTGGCGGCATTTCAAAGGAATCCGCTTTCTGGACGACACCTGGAAAACAAAAGAGGCCAAGAAGCGGACGATCCATTTCCAATGCATGGAGCTGGAAAACAATCAGTGGAAGTATCACCCCATGGCAATCACCTATGAATTCGATGCGAAAAAAGGCTGGCGCATCACCCGGGCCCTTGACTTGGAGACCGCCAAACAGAGCGCAAAGCAATCCGAAACAAAGGCACCTCCTCCTCAAAAAGAAAAGGCATTTTCAGCAGAAGCGGTGGACCGCTTCTTCCTTGACATCATGAAAGGCGACAGGGCGGCGGTTACCGCCTTTTTGGATGCGGGCATGTCTCCCAACGTCAAACGGCCCCGATTGGGCCATTCCCCCCTGCTTGCCGCCATCATCGCCAAACAGGAGGCTATTGCGTTGATGCTGATTCAAAGGGGCGCCGATGTCAACTTCAGGGACGCCAACCAGGCCACCCCCCTCATGTGGGCCGCCCGAAATTGCAAATCGGTCCGAGTGGTGAAGGCCCTGATCCAGGCCGGCGCCCGTGTGAACGCCAGGGCAAAAGGGGGGGATACGCCGCTTTTAAGCAGCAAGGCATCCCGGTGCAACAAGATCACCAAAATATTGAAAAAGGCCGGGGCCAGATAAAGCCCCCGGGGGTTCGACTCGAGCTTCTTTTTGAAAAGCACTTCCCTTGAAGGGGTGATCGACTTTCAACAAGTTTCATGCAAGATATGAGGGCTGCAACTTACCGGGCCAAAAAGGAAATGACGCCAGCGGTGTTGCAATCAGCCCAAGGTCAGCCAGCCCCTGCTGGATGGCGGCGTTGCGATTCGAATCCTCACCATCTGTTGCCTTCAGGGTGATCGTCTGGCCTGGAGAAAGACCCAAGGCCTCTAAGGCAACAAGGCAATTTCCTGTTGACGCTTATTGCCCATGCTCCCTGTCTTTTCGCCCCTGATGCCACTCTGACTCCCCCCGCTTCCATCCCATATCCCTTTGTCCACCCCGTTCTACACCCATTCATCCCGGGACGAGTGTCCGATCCTCATAAACAGAGGGGGAGACCCCTTGACACAGCGACAATCAACATTACTTTATTATTAAGATATTTTTAGTAATGTTTCAATTAATCATAGGAGGGTTCAATGGACATTAAAAAATGGGTTCCCTGGAATTGGTTCAAGAAGGAAGAAGAGGATGCCGGTGAAATGTTGCCGGTGAGACGCGGAAATGCCAAGGAACAAGGCGGTGTGCCGGATCATCCGCTGCGCCTGTTTCATCAGGAAATCGATCGGCTGTTCGATAAGGCATTGCGCGGGTTCGGTCTGCCCTCATTCGGATTAGACCGGCCGATGTTTCCACGCCTGGCTGACGGTATCCTGAAGCCCACCCTGGATCTTGGCGCCACCGACAAGGAGTACACGATTACCGTTGAGATACCCGGCGTGGATGAAAAGGATGTCAGGCTGGAAATCGTCAACGACACCCTGACCATCAGCGGCGAAAAGAAACAGGAAAAAGAGGAAAAGGAAAAGAACTACTACCGGATGGAGCGCTCCTACGGCTCGTTCCGGCGAGTGCTCTCCCTTCCCGAGGACGCGGACCAGGACAAGGTCAAGGCCACCTTTAAAAACGGGGTGTTGACCGTGACCATGCCCAGAAAGACGCTGCCGAAATCGGATGTAAAGCAAATCGAGATCAAAAGCGCTTAGCATGGAATCGCAAACAGTGAGGAAGACAAAGATACCGAACGAAAGGGAGGAAAGAATCATGCTGACACGAAACATGTTCGGCTTGCCGTCCATGGGCTGGCGAAATACGCTGGCGGACCTGGAAAATCTGACCCGCCGGATGGAGCTGCTGACCGATGCGATGCTCGGCCGACCGGGCGCGCGACTCATGATGCCGAAGGCATTCCCGGCGATCAACATCACCGAAGACAAGGACAAATACTATGTCCGTGCGGAGCTTCCCGGCATGAAAGCCGAGGACATCAATCTGGAAGTGTTCGGCAGAAACCTGGCGATAACCGGAGAACGCAAAATCCCCTCCGAAGGGGAAAACGTCCGGTATCATCGCAGGGAGCGTGAGGCCGGCAGGTTTTCCAGGATCGTAACTCTGCCGGGTGATGTGGATGCGGACAGCGTCGATGCCAAACTGGTCAACGGCTTGCTGACGGTTGCCATTGCCAAATCGGCTGCGGCCAAGGCCAAACAGATTACCGTCAAAGCAAGTTAATCATTGAAAAGGAGGAACGGGAAAATGACTGAATCCAAAGAACTCCAAGCCAAAGCCAAGCACGAAGTCGCAACGGCTGGGGAGCAAACCCGTCCGGGACCGGTCTTCACGCCGGAGGTGGACATATTCGAAACCGATGAGGAGCTCACACTGCTGGCGGACATGCCGGGCGTGACGGCGGATGATGTTGCCATCGACCTGAACGACGGCGTACTGACCCTCAGCGGCGACGTCAAACCGTTGGAAGGGCCCGGAGAAACCGATGTCCTGGTGGAATTCGAAACCGGCAGGTATCACCGCCAGTTTGCCCTGTCCGATGCCATCGACCAGGACAAAATCGATGCCAAACTGGAGGACGGGGTGCTCCGGCTGACCCTGCCCAAGGCCCGGAAAGCCGTGTCGCGCCAAATAGCCGTCAAGGCCGGTTAAATTCCTTTCAAACAAAGACCCGGCGCCAAGGGTACCGGGTCTCCTTCAGTGGCGTGAAGATTTGCTTTCCGGCATAAAGGAACAGGTGAACAGCGTTTGGTATTTCATTGAGTATCGGGAAAACGAACATATGACGACAGGTCTTTCATCACGGAGGTAATCATGGAAGAAAACAAAATCAAACTATGGGACAGGATCCAAAGGGGTATGGAAGCCGGTTTTGATGCCGCCATATCGGCGGTTCACACCATCACCGAAAAAGCGGGTGAAAGTGTCGAGCTTACCCGCTTGAGACGCGAAAAAGCCCGGCTGGAAACTGAGGTGACCCGGCGCCTGGCCAAACTTGGAAACGAGGTCTTCGAGAAAGTTTCCGAAAAGAGGCTCGATGATGTGGCAGAGCAGCTCGGCATCAAGGAGATGATCCTTGAAATCGCCCAGGACGAGGCCCGGATGGTCGATATCGACCGGCGCCTGAACAAAAAATTGGAAAAATAAAGGAGGTAAAAAAGTCATGAAACGATTGAGCAGTGCAGCCCTTGTTATGACTGCGACGCTGGCCTTGATGGTGGCGGTTGGCGCACCATCCCTTGCATCGGAGAAAAAAGACAAGGCGGCCGTAAACAAAAAAGTGGAAAAGGTCCAGCAGGACAAGGTGGCGGAAAAACGAAAAGCGCTCTTTGAAGAAGCCACCGCCGCCATCCGCGAAACAAAGAATGCGCTGAAAGCGCTGGACGAGAAAAAAACAAAAGAGGCGCTTGCCGCCCTAGAGCGGGCATCCGGCAAGCTGACGATCATACTCGGCCGCGACCCCGGCCTTGCATTGGCGCCTTTTGACGTCAATGTGGCCACCTACGATATCCTGGCCGATATCAAAGCGGTGAAAGCATTGCGCGCCGAGATCGAAGATGCGCTGGACGACGGCCGTGTGCAGGAAGCCCGCCGATTGATTCGAAACCTGGCGAGCGAGACCGTTATCAGGGTGACCAATATTCCGCTGGCGACCTACCCCGACGCCATCAAGAAGGCCGCCAAATTGATCGATGAAGGGAAAACGGATGAGGCGAAAAAGGAACTCCAGCTCGCGCTGAACACCCTGGTCGTCACCGACACCATCATTCCATTGCCGGTTGTGACCGCCGAGAAATACCTCAAGGAAGCGGAAACGCTTGCGGAAAAAGGTGACCGGAGCAAAGAGGAGGACAAGCGTCTTGCCGATCTGTTAAAAGACGCCCGCAAGGAGTTGGAATTCGCCGAGGCCCTTGGCTATGGCAGCAAAAAAGATTACAAGAATCTGTACAAGCAGCTCGATCAGATTGAAGACAAAACCAAGGGCGGAAAATCGGGCACCGGTTTTTTCGACAAGATCAAAGTGTATCTGAAAGAGACCATAAAATCCAGCCAGAAGGCATCGGGAAGCGGAAAGACAAAGGAATAACCGGCACAGAAGTGTCCAAAGAGCACGGAGGGCCGGACCGCGAACAGGCCCGCATGAGATCCTGAGCTTGGACGCCCGCCGGGGCCTCAAGGGCGACGGAAAACGCCCTTGAGGCCGCCATGGCGTCTTGACACACTCAGGAAAACATGTGAAGACGGCCCATGACCTCCGATGAAAAAACCGACCGCTGCATGTCCGGTAAAGCAACGGCCGTGAAGCCTCAAGCAGACGTGCTCGTTGTGGGACGCAGTTGTGTGGATTCCATGGCCGTGGTTGATGTCTTTCCCCGGGAAGACACCAAGGCGCCCCTTGAATTCAGGCTCACCGAGGGCGGCGGCCAGGGAGGCACCGCCTCCGCCTGTATCGCCCGCCTGGGTGGAACGGCCGTCTATGTGGGCCGATTGGGAAAGGACCCCGAGGGGGCCTTTTGCCTGAAGCGCTTGAAGGACTTCGGCGTGGAAACCGCCTTTGTGGACGTGGTGTCAGGAGGCAAGACGCCGGTGGCCTATATCTTCGTGACCCGGAAAAACGGGAAGCGGACCATTATCTATGAGCGAAACGCCTTGCCCAAGCTGACTTTCGACGATATCCGGCCCGCCCTGTCCCGCCGGCCCCGCGTGCTCCTGTTGGACCCGGAAACGACCTACCTGGCCCGTGTGTTGACTCCCAGACGCATCGGCGCCATCCCGATGGTATACGACTGTGAACGGTGGCGCCAGGGCATGGAGGCCATGATGGCCGCAGCCGACTTTTTTATCCCGTCCGCCGCCTTCTTGGATTCTGAAAGGCTCGGCTTTCAGGGGCTTTCCTTTGGCGAAAAAATGGTTCGCCTGCAGGCACGCATTAAAGGCACCCTGATTGTGACACGGGGATCTTATGGGGCTTATTATATTTTAGGCAATGTCCTGTACCGTGTGCGTGCCCCCAACGTCCCGGTGAAAGACACCACCGGAGCCGGTGACAATTTCCACGCCGCCTTTGCCCTGGCCCTGGCCCGGCAATGGGACCTCCACGCGGCCGTACGCTTTTCCGTGGCCGTGGCCTCCCTTTCATGCCGGCGGTACGGGGGTCGAAACGGAATCCCGGAAGAAAAAGAAGCACTGAAAACGGCCGCAACGCTCAAGTCCATCCGGATTTAACACCGCGGCATAGGGGACGTCTTTTGCCGATCTCTTTCAATTTTCGGCTGCAAAGCAAACGCCCTAGCGTTGCCATCCGCCCATCAAATGCAGATGCAGGTGAAAGATCACCTGGCCGCCCCCCTTTTCCACATTGAACAAGAGCTTATACCCGGATGCATGGATCCCGAAGCGCCGGGCCATCTCTTTGGCGGTCATGATGAGATCCCCGAGGATTTCCCGGTCGGAATCTTTGACATCGTTGATGCTTCGGATATGCCTTTTGGGCACAATGAGCAGATGAACCGGGGCATGGGGATGAATATCCCTGAAGACCACCAGATGATCGGTTTCATGAAGAAATTCCGTGTCCGTTTTTCCGGAGGCAATCCTGCAAAACAAGCACTCGGCATCCATTTTCTCTTTTCCCTTTCCATCAAGTCTTACCCATGAATACGACACGGGCTTCAGAGGCGCTTCATTTTTTTCGAAACCGTTGAACCCCATGGGCGGCATCTTCCGCCGCCGGGCCGTCCCGGATCATTCCGCCTTCCGGCTGAAGTAGAGATTTGCCGCGGCAATGGCGGAAGAGCCCACGATCAACAATAAAAAAGGGCCAATGGCTCTGGATATCAGGGCAAAGAAAACGGGCGACGCCCGTGAAGCATTCCCTTCTCCGCCTCTTCGGGGTCCTGGGTCCATTTTCCGGCAAGCCAGGGCAACCGGAGGGCGTTTCCCAACAATTCCAGAAAAAGGCTCCTGGGGAGATGTTCGGCGCCCATGCGGACAAGATGCGCCGTGGGGGTTTGACAGTCGATCATGGAAAAGGACCACTGCAAAAGCCGATCCACCAGGGAAACCAGGGCCACCTTGGAGGCATCCGAGACCCGGCTGAACATGGATTCCCCGAAAAAACACCGGCCCAACGCCACGCCGTAGAGGCCGCCGCAAAGGACCCCTTCCCGCCAGACTTCCACCGAATGGGCCAGCCCCCGTTCATGGAGACGACAGTAGGCGTCAATCATATTTTGATCGATCCAGGTTTTGGTCCCTCTTTCGAGGCGGCATCGCGCGCACTCGGTGATGACCGCCCTGAACGCCGTGTCCCAGGTGACGTGAAAGGCGCCCTTTTTTAAAATCCGCTTGAGGCGCCGGGAAACATGAAGCCGTTTGGGGAAAAGGACCAGGCGGGGGTCCGGAGACCACCAGAGGATGGGCTCGCCTTCCATGTACCATGGGAAAATCCCGTTTCGGTAAGCGCTGATCAGGCGCTCGACGCTCAGATCCCCCCCTACCGCCAGAAGACCGTTGCTCTGGGCCAGGTAGGGGGGCGGGAAAGCCGCGTCACGGGAAAGGAGAAAGACCGCCATCGTCTTGCCGGAATCAGCAACAGAAAATCAAATCCTTAAAAGGGCCCCCGGACTTCAGGCACCCTCGGGGATTGAAGCCTTTGCTTGCTTGCAGGTGGAAGCCCGCGGGGTATTTGAAAAGGTAAAATGGAGTGTATCTTCTTTCAGATGGAGGGTGACCTCACCCCCTTTTTCGAGTTTTCCAAACAGGATATGTTCGGCCAACACATCCTTGATCTCTTTCTGGATGACGCGGGCCAAGGGCCTTGCCCCATACGTGGGATCGTATCCTTTTTCGGCCAGATAGCGCCGGACTCGGTCGGTGATGAAGACCGCCACTTTCTTGGGGGTCAATTGATCGTTGAGTTCGGCCATGAACTTGTCCACGATCCGTTCCATGATCTCAACCGTCAAGGAATTGAAATGCACGATGGCATCCAGGCGGTTCCGGAATTCCGGGCTGAAGAAGCGCTCCACGGCCTTTTTCCCCTTGGCTTCCAGGTCGCCCTTGGGGTCCCCGAACCCGATGGTCATGGAATGCATCTCCCGGGCACCGGCATTGGAGGTCATGATGATGATGACGTTTCTGAAATCGGCTTTTTTCCCGTTGTTGTCCGTGAGGGTGGCATGGTCCAAAACCTGAAGGAGGATGTTGAAAAGGTCCATGTGGGCCTTTTCGATTTCATCTAAAAGGAGCACGCTGTGGGGATGTTTGCGGATGCCGTCCGTCAACAGGCCCCCCTGGTCGAATCCGATATACCCCGGGGGCGCGCCGATGAGCCGGGCCACGGCGTGCTTTTCCATGTATTCGCTCATGTCGAATCGCAGGAAAGCCACGCCCAGGTTCGCGGCGATCTGCCGTGCCACCTCCGTCTTGCCCACGCCGGTGGGGCCGGTAAACAGGAACGACCCGATGGGCTTTTCCGGTGTGCGCAAGCCGGCCCTGGCCCGCTTAATGGAGGTGACGATGGCATGAATGGCCGCATCCTGGCCAAAGACCTTCTCCTTCAACCGATCCTCCAGGGCTTCCAGATGGATCCTGTCGTTGGCGCTGACGCTGACGGTGGGGATCTTGGCCATCTTGGCCACCACCTTTTCGATATCGGAAGGATGCACCTTCTTCCGGGCGGCGCCTCCCGAGAGCCGGAGGGCGGCGCCCGTCTCGTCGATGACATCAATGGCCTTGTCCGGAAGGTAGCGATCGTTGAGGTATTTGGCGCTCAAGCGCACCGCCGCCTTGAGGGCGGTGTCCGTATAGACGATCCCGTGGTGGGCCTCATAGCGCGGTTTGAGCCCCCTGAGGATCTGAACGGTTTCGGACTCGGGCGGTTCCAAAACCTCGATCTTTTCGAAACGGCGGGACATGGCCCGGTCTTTTTCAAAATGATTTTTATATTCCTCATAGGTGGTGGACCCGATGCATCTCAGGTCGCCGGTGGCAAAGACCGGCTTGAGGATGTTGGAGGCATCCATGGAACCGCTGGAGGTGGCGCCGGCGCCCACAATCGTATGAATTTCATCGATAAACAAGATGGCGTTTTTCCGGCTCTTCAGCTCGGCGATCACCCCCTTGAGACGTTGCTCGAAATCACCGCGGAACTTGGTGCCCGCCAAAAGCGCGCCCATGTCCAGAGCATAGATC
>JALVQN010000175.1 GCA_027025555.1 Desulfobacterales bacterium | reverse complement strand
TTGCGGTGCGCCGTACAACGAATGGCTCACAACCTCGTTATACCACACACTTAACCCATTAGGTGGGATCTTTTTGACGTCAAAATCGATCAGGTTGAGGCATTGTCAATCAAAACACCGCCGCCATATTGGGGAGAAGGCGGCCTTCCCGCACGGATGGTCAGGTTTTCAAAACGGATCACTTTCCCTGGTGCTTGGATGTGGAAGATTCGGTCATGCGGAACGATGCTGATAACGGTGGCGTCCATACCCGCGCCCACAATAGTCACGTCGTCCGTGATGTCCAGATCGCCGTAATAGCCGAAATAGGCGCCTTCTTCCCCTTCTCTCGTGAGCGCATAGTATCCGGCCGGAAGATGAATAATGTCAGGGCCAGGAGAATCGTTAGATATCAGAACCATACAGCGGAGAGAACCTTCAGTCGAATTTATTTTACAATCCGCCCCTAGAAGATCTTCGGTTGTCACTACATAAAAATCCGCACTGAAGACACCGGTTGCAGGAACGATCATCAGCATCCCAACCCCGAAAACAATTCCCAGCTTTTTAAGGAACGTTGTCATGATTTTTCTCCTTTCCAACCCTGCCATGAAAATTGATTCATGGGGCTTCCTCCAGGAGCATCCGGATGTCTTGGATCTTTTCCTTGAGGGCCACGTACCCTTCTTCAATGGTCTGCTCCACGTGATCGAAGCCGAGCATCTTCATCTCGCCCAGGCGGGGCTGGATCAGGACATCCGGAGGATCCACGGCAAGATTGATGCGGGTGATGCGTCGCTGCACGATGTTCACGGAGGCCATGATTGTATCCAGGATGTCGGGGGTGTCGGCATCTCTCTTCAACCAGTCGTTGAGCCTGGCCTTGACACCGGTGCCGGCGCTTTCATCATAGGCCGCCAGCTTCTTCACCAGTTCCCGTTTCAGGTCGTGGAAATGCCCGAACCGGGGATGTTCCTTCGGCCGCCGTTTGATCCGGGAAATGCGCCGGCTGGTGAGATCCACGGCAATAACCCTGTCCGCCCCCAGGGAGCGGCACGCGCCCACGGGCACGGGATCCACGATACCGCCGTCCACCAGCCACCGCCCCTTGACCTTGGCCGGGGCAAAGAGTCCGGGCAGGGACATGGTGGCCCGGAGGGCTTCCAGGAGGCTTCCCGAGTCCAGGACCACACGGGCTCCGGTCTCCAGGTCCGTGCCGATCATGGCAACGGGGATCTTCAACCCGGAGAAGGTGTCGATATCGGTATGCATGAAAAAAAGGCTCTTGAGCCGCCGGGTGCCGTCCAAGAGCCCTGACCGGGGAAAGACCACGTCGAAATACGAAAAGATCCGTTTGCCGTCCATGCGCAGCACGAAATCCTTCAGGCTCTTCAGACTTCCGGCGGCATAAAGGGCCCCCACATAGGCCCCGATGCTGGATCCGGCCACGCAATCGACGGGAATCCCTTCCTCTTCCAGGGCCTCGATGACCCCGATGTGCGCCCATCCCTTGGAAGCACCGCACCCCAGGGCCAGCCCCACCTTTTTCCTTCCGGCCATCTCTTTTTCCACTTCTTCCGGATCGACCCGGGCTACTCGCCGATGATCTTCACCAGGACCCGCTTCTTCCTTCTGCCATCGAATTCCCCGTAAAAAATCTGCTCCCACGGGCCGAAATCGAGCCTGCCGTCGGTGACGGCCACCACCACCTCCCGTCCCATGATCTGGCGTTTCAAGTGGGCGTCGGCGTTGTCCTCCCCCACGTTGTGCCGGTACCGGGAGACCGGTTCATGGGGTGCGAGCCCCTCCAGCCAGACCTCGTAGTCGTGGTGGAGCCCGGATTCATCGTCATTGATGAAGACCGATGCCGTGATGTGCATGGCATTGACCAGGACCAGCCCTTCCTGCACGCCGCTTTCCCGAAGACACCGGGTCACTTCCGGCGTGATATTGATGAAGCCGCGACGGGAAGGGACCTCAAACCAGAGTTCCTTGCGATACGATTTCATGACAACACCTTGAGCAGTTGATTGGCGGCGGTGAGCAGGGGATCCCACACCGGGCTGAAGGGCGGGGCATACGCCAGGTCGCACTGGTAGAAATCGGCCACGGTCATGCGTGCCGAAAGGGCCACAGCCGGCGCATCGATCCGGTGGGCGGCCCCCTCCCGACCCACCATCTGGACGCCCAACAGGCGCCCGCTGCCCCGGTCCCCCACCATGTGTACCCACAAGGTGGCAGCACCGGGATGGGCATGGGCCCGGGACCGGGAACGAATGGTCACGGAGACAGGATCAAAACCGGCATCCCGGGCCTCTTTTTCGTTCAATCCGGTGCGGGCCACCTCCAGGTCAAAGACCTTGAAGACCGCTGTCCCCGCGATCCCCGGAAGGGCGGTCTCCTTGCCGCACACATTGTCGGCCGCGGCCCACCCGGCCCGGTTGGCTCTCAAGGCCAGGGGGATATAGACCCTTTTGCCGGTCACGATATGAAAGGCGTCGGCACAGTCGCCGGCGGCCAAGATGTCCGGATCGGACGTGATCAGATGATCGTCCACGGCAACGGCACCCTTGGGGCCCAGTTCCAGGCCCGCCTCTTCGGCCAGCCGGCTGTTGGGTGCAACCCCCACGGCCACAAGGACCATGTCTGTTTCCAGCGCCCCGTCCTGGGATAGGACGCGCAATCCGGGTGCGGCGGCTTCGATACGCGTCAGGCTTTTTCCCAGGTGCAGCAAGACCCCTTGGTCCTGCACCGTTTTTCGGACCTGTTGGGCCAGCTCCGGAGCCATCCAGGGCAGGAAAACCGGCCGGGGTTTGACCATCTCCACGGCGATGCGCCGGGCCCGAAGGGCCTCCGTCATCTCCAGGGCGATATACCCCATCCCGACGATGACGGCTTTTTTGACGGACGCCCCGGCGATCCACTCCTTGATCTTCCGCCCGTCCTCGAGGTTTTTGAGGACAAACACCCCGGGCAGATGTTTCCCCGGGATATCCGGGACCACTGCCGAGGCCCCGGTGGCAATCAGGAGCTTGTCGTAGGCCTTTTCAAAGGCCTTGCCGGTGTCGTCCGTTCCGGAAACCTTGTGCCGGACCGGGTCGATTTTTGTCACGGTGTGCCCCGTATGCAGGTCGATCCCCTGCTTTTCCCTAAAGACCTGGGCCCGGCGCACCACCAGGTCCTCCATGGATCTGTCGGGATCGGCGATATTGTATGGCATGCCGCAGGCGCTGTAAGACACATCTTGGGTCTTTTCAAAAACCGTGACCCCCAGTTCGGGTTGATGGCGCTTGGCCCGGCTGGCCGCGCTCATGCCCGCGGCATCGCCTCCGATGATGACGAATTCCATGGCTGCATCTCCTTCAAGGACGTGCTTGCTGAAAATTAAGGCAAAAGCTCTTTAAAGTACTGTATTTTGCTTTATGTATTGCAAAAATCAGTGGAAAAGTCAAAGGATTCAAGCCTGTTTTTAAAAAAGCCCCCTTGATATCCATGGACGGCGTGGATACACTTTTCCCAAATGGCATCGCACATCCACGATCCAGGGTCAAAAAAAGACCGCCGTAAATCCCGTCGGCCGCTTCCACGCTACCCCTTGGATCTTCCCATCCTCAGCCGCAAAGAAGCCCTTGTGAGGGCCATCGAGCACCACCAGGTGGTGGTCGTCTCCGGAGAGACCGGCTGCGGGAAGACCACCCAGATTCCCAAGTTCTGCCTGGAAGCCGGCAGAGGCATTGCCGGCATCATCGGCTGCACCCAGCCCAGGAGAATCGCGGCCGTGACCGTGGCCCGCCGCATCGCCGAGGAGATGGGCCAATCCCTGGGGGATGCCGTGGGATACAAGATCCGCTTCCGGCAACGCATGGGGAAAGACCCCTTCATCAAGATCATGACCGACGGGATCCTTCTTGCCGAAACCGCCCGGGACCGCAGGCTTTCGGCCTACGACACCCTGATCCTCGATGAAGCCCATGAGCGCAGCCTCAACATCGACTTTATCCTGGGGTATTTGAGGAATCTGCTGCCCAAACGCCGGGATCTCAAGCTGGTCATCACATCGGCCACCCTCGACACGGAAAAGTTCTCAAAAGCCTTCGGGGATGCACCGATCATCAATGTGTCGGGCCGCACCTTTCCGGTCCAGGTCCGGTATGCCGTGAAGGCGCCGGGCCGAAACGGCATCGAAGAAGGGGCCCCCTACACGGAGATGGCGGCCCGGGCCGTCAAGTCCCTCTTTGGGCATGACAAAAAGGGGGACATCCTCGTCTTCATGCCCACGGAGCGCGACATTCGGGAGACCTGCGAGATCCTCTCCGGGATGCGCTTGAAAGGGGCCGCGGTCCTGCCCCTCTTTGCCCGGCTTCCGGCCAAAGATCAGAAGAAAATTTTCGCGAAACACCCGGGCCAAAAGATCATCGTGGCCACCAATGTGGCGGAAACCTCCATCACCATCCCGGGCATTCGATACGTGGTGGATACGGGACTGGCCCGGATCGCCCGCTTCTCTCCGTCCTCCCGGACCAGTGCGCTCCCCATCGTCCCTGTTTCAAGAAGCAGCGCCGATCAGCGGAAAGGACGGTGCGGGCGGACGGCGGACGGGGTCTGCGTGCGTCTCTTTTCGGAAGCCGACTACCTGTCCCGGGAGCTTTTCACCCCCCCGGAAATCCTTCGCGCGAACCTGGCGGAAGTGATCCTGAAGATGCTTTATCTGAAGATGGGAGATCCGGCGAAATTCCCCTTCATCGACAAACCCGCCCCCAAATGGATCGCAAGCGGATACGCGATCCTGGGGGAACTCGGTGCCCTCCAAAAGAGCCCCTCCGGGAAAGTCCATCTCACAAAAATCGGCCGGAAAATGGCAAGGATGCCCCTGGATCCCCGCATCTCCCGGATGCTCCTGGAAGCCGAAAAGGAAGGCTGCCTCAAGGACGTGGCCGTCATCGGGGCGGCTTTGAGCATCCCGGATCCCCGGCAACATCCTTTGGGAAAAGAGGAAGAGGCACGGCAGGTCCACCGCGCCTTGGCCCATCCGGACTCCGATTTTCTCACCCTTTTGAACCTATGGCAGCGCTTCCGGGAAGAAGCGGGGACCAGGCCCAGCGCCTCCGCCGTGAGACGCTTTTGCCGGAAATACTTCCTGTCGTTCATCCGGATGCGGGACTGGCAGGACATCCACACCCAGATCCTGGAGATCCTTGCCGAAGCCGGCCTCGGGACAGGCAAAAAAACATCCCCCAAGACCCCGCAAGAAGCCCTTCAAAAGACGGCCCCGGATTACGCAAAGATCCACAGGGCCGTTTTGAGCGGGTTCCTTTCCCATATTGCCTTGCGCAAGGAAAAGAATCTTTACACGGCTGCCAGGGGCCGGGAGGTGATGCTCCATCCCGGCTCCGGGCTTTTTAACCGGGGCGGGGAATGGATCGTGGCCGCCGAAATCGTCGAAACGTCCCGGGTCTTTGCCCGCACCGCGGCCAACATCGAAAGATCCTGGCTGGAGCCTGCGGGCAAGACCCAATGCCGCTATAAATACAGCGACCCCTTCTGGTCCAAGTCCAAGGAAACGGTCCTGGCCATGGAGACGGTCTCCCTCCACGGATTGCCCGTCGAGCCGGGCCGGCCGGTGCCTTACGGCCCCATGGACCCTGAAAAGGCCTCCGCCGTCTTCATCAAAGAAGCCCTGGTGGCCGGAAAACTGAAGCACCCGCCGCCCTTTCTTTTGGAAAACCAACAAAAAATCCATCAAGTCAAAGCCCTGGAAGACAAGCTGCGTCGGCGGGATCTCCTGAAGGGGGAATCCGAGATATTCGCCTTTTATTTTCGGCGCCTGAAGGGGGTATTCGATCTGAATTTGCTGAAAAAGCGCATCCGCGAAAAAGGATCTGATGCTTTTTTGCGGATGCGCGCAAGTGATCTGATGAACGAGATCCCCGGCCCCGAAACGCTCTCCCGGTTTCCCGACACCTGGACCCTTTTCGGGCGTGCCTTTCCCCTGACCTATCGCTTCAATCCGCAGGAGGAAGACGATGGCGTCACCCTCCACATCCCCTGCGGCCTTGCGCCGGCCCTTTGTCCAAAACGCCTGGAATGGCTGGTTCCAGGGCTTTTGCCGGAAAAGATTGAAACCCTCATCAGGGCCCTTCCCAAAGCCCACCGGAAAGGGCTTCCCCCGCTTTCCACCTTCATGGACAGCCTGCTCAAAGAGGCCTCCTGCGAAAAGGGGGCGCTGACGCACTTCCTGAGTCGCTTCTTCCGCCGCCGCTTCGGCATCCCCATCCCTGAAGAGGCCTGGCCCCTGAACACCCTGCCTCCCTATCTGCACATGCGCCTTTCCATCGAAACCCCGGAGGGCAAGTGTATCCACGCCGGCCGGGCACCCCGGGTGCTTGAGGCCATGCCTTCCCTCCCAAAGGCGCTTGACATGCCAAAAGAGGTGGCGGATGCGAAAAAGGCCCGGGAAAAGGACGACATCAAGGGGTGGGACTTCGGGGACCTTCCGGAAATGTGCGTCTTTCAAAGCCACGCGCAGCATGCATGGCTCTTCTTTCCGGCCCTTGAAAAGGATCCTTCAACAGGCCACATCCGTTTGCATCTTTTTTTGTTTGAAAACGACGCTCGGGCAGCCCATCCCAAAGGGGTGGCCGGCCTTTTGGAAAAGCGCTTCAATGGGGCGCTGAAAGACCTGAAAAGACGCCTGGACCTTTCAAAAGTGCCGGATGCCGCCGCATGGTACCTGGGGGGCCGCCGCCGTCTGAAGGATCAGGTCCTGAAGCGCCTCTCGAGAGAGCTCTTTGAACGGTCCGTCCGCACCCAAAAGGAGTTCGAGTGCCTGTCGGAAAGGATCCGTCCCCGAATCGTGGAAACCGGGATGAGGCTCTTCGAATCCGCCACAGGGGTCCTGTCCGCCTTGGATGCGGCCGTGACAAAGATCGATGCGCTGAAACGCACCGTCCATGGCAATGCAGGCCTCACCGCCTTTCTCGATTCCCTGAAAGGGGAGCTTGCAGCACTGGTTCCGAAAACCTTTATTCAGCTTTATGATGAAAACCGCATGGCACACCTGCCCCGTTACATCCGCGCTGCAGCCCTCCGTGCGGAAAAAGGGGTCCTCGACTTCAAAAAGGATCAGGAGCGCTCTAAACAAGTGGCGTTTTTTACCGCCGAACTTCAAAAAATGCTTGAAACCCTGACCCCTTCGGCTTCCCCCCAAAAAAGAAAGGCCCTGGAAACCTTCTTCTGGCTCATCGAAGAGTTCAAAGTGTCGCTTTTCGCCCAAACGCTCAAGACGCCCTTTCCCGTTTCAGCGAAAAAGCTTCACTTGCACCTGGAAACAATACGAAAAATCCTCTGAAGGTTGCGCCTTTCACCACCCTTTTGGTAGGGACTCCCTCACCGCACCTGACGCGATGTTGCAGCGCAACTTCCGGGAGAAGATGAATAGCGTCCGGCGATTCTCCTATATCGGGCCCATTCCTCCAGCCGGCCCCGCTTCAGGCATCCGCCGGCATACACGGCACATTTCTCCATAAGCACCGCCACAGCCGCCTCCCGCTGGGTGGCGGTGAGGAAACCGCCCTCGATGAGCTTGACCAGGGCTTGGATGCGGAACCGGTCCAGACCCGGCACCCGGGAAATCTGATCGGCGTGCCCGCCGCGCTTGACCACCAGCGCCTTTGGAATCAAGGCTACAGGAAAGCGACAGCTGACGCGAAGCCAGAGATCGTAGTCCTCACACGCGGGGAGGCTTTCATCGAAAAGACCCACCGCATCCAAGAGCCACCGCCGGAGCATCACGGCCGACGGGCTCACCAGGCACCGTTCAAGGGACCTTTCGAAGAGCTTTTCAGGAGATTTCAGGTGGATCTTCTTGGGGTTCACCCGAACACCTTTACGGATCCAGATCTCATCGGTTTGACATGCGGGTACCGTGGGATTTGAGGAAAAATAATCCACCTGGGCGGTCAGCTTTTCCGGGAGCCACAAATCGTCCGAATCCAGAAACGCCAGGTACCGCCCGGAGGCCTTCCTGATCCCGGTGTTCCGGGCCGCGCTCACGCCGCGATGGGGCTGAAAACAGGCTTTTATGCGGGTGCCGTACCCCTCCAGGATGCGCCCGGTGGCATCGGTGGACCCGTCGTCGATGACAATCAGCTCGAAATCGGCAAAGCGTTGTTTGAGGACGCTGTCGATGGCCTCTTTCAGGATCCATCCCCGGTTGTAGGTGGGCAGGATCACGCTGACAAGAGGCCTTGGGGGATTTTTTTGCATTCCTGACGGGTCTCTGGTAGGCTTGTTTTCGATGATTCTTTTTGACGGCAGTTATCGCCTGGGAAGATACACGCGCCGCGCCTCACGGCACCGCAATGCCCAGATGCCTTCATGGCGGATTTGCATCATGGACCTGTCCGCGGATACGCCGGATGTGCGCCATCTCAGACCCATTGTCGTGCATGTGACCCAACGTCCTGACAGCGCACCCCCTGCCCCATGCGCGGAATGCATGGGGGATCGCATCCTCCGGGACTTCGGCCTGGATCCTGAAAAGGTGCTCTGGATCGAGCAGGACCCCGACTCCCCCCATCGATTCCGGGTGGCTCTTTTTCGACCCAAAGGCCTCTTCGGCACGCAGACCCTTTATGCCGTGAAGTGGCGCCCCATCCAGGCCAATGAACGTTCCCTGTTGCAGCGCTTCGTGCCGGAAGCCGGCCGCCCCGCTGTTTGAGCATCCCGGGGCGGCGGCCCCTCCCGCTGCAAACCGCGGAGGACGCCCTCCTGCGGCGGTTCACGGGCTGTCCTTAAGATACTCCAAGATCTGGTTCAAGTTTTCGGGAGAAGCCACCACCAGGGGGGCCTCCACCCTGCCCCGGCCCACATGGTCGTTGAGATGGAACGCCTTTCCATCCATCTGGTAGATCTTCCCCCCGGCCGCTTCCACAATGACGCCGACGGCGGCCAGGTCCTGGTACGATTCATTGAACACCACCGCGCCCTCCGCCGATCCCATGGCCACATAACAGATGTGGGCCGACGTGCACCCCAGGTTCCGTATCTTTCCGGGAAATGCGGACCGGTATCGCTGATGGAAGCGGGAATACGTCAACAAGAGGCTTTCGTTGTTCAAGGCTTCCTGTTCAGAGATGCGGAGCTCCCGCTTTCCCAGATACGCCTTCCGGCCCCCCACCGCATGGAACAGGTCCCCGGTGACCGGCATGAAGAATACACCGAAGATGGGCCAGAAATTTTCGAGGATGGCAATGGAAGTCCCCCAGATCGGGATCCCGGTCTGAAAATTGGAAACCCCGTCTATGGCATCGAACACCCAGAGAAACTTTTCCGCGCTGTGGGTGTAAGCCTCGATCTGCTGGGAATTCTCATAAACCTGGTGGTCGGGAAACCGTTTTTGAACTTGCGTTTCGAAGTGGTCCACAAGACGGATTTCCGCCTGGGTGACCAATTCATCGTCAAATTTCATGTGGGTTCTCCCGTGTCCATAGAACGAGAGCGCTTCGGCCCCCAGTTCTTGAACAAGATCCATCGCAAATCGGGACAGGGTCTCCAGACCGTTGCCGTGCGCCATTGCCATGTTACCTCCTTCACCTAGCAGTAATGGGGAAAATTTTTAGGCCATGAAAAAGCTATCAAAGAAATGGTTAAAGGCCAATAAAAAACCGGTTCAAGGGCCTCAAGCGGCCATGCCCTTGAGCAGGGGGATGAACTTCCGGTTGGCGCCGGGGAAGGGATACCGGTCCAGTTCATGGACCTTTACCCAGCGATGGGCGGTGGACGCCCGTCGTCGAACGCGACCGGACAGGTGCCGGCAGATGAAGATGTCGGCCACGATTTTAAAATGGGTATACCCATGCCGGATTCGGGTAAGAGGCTTTTCCACGGCCACCGTCAGGGCCACCTCTTCCCGGATCTCGCGCAGGCAGGCGTCCGGCGCGCTCTCGCCCGGCCGGATCTTTCCCCCGGGAAACTCCCACAGCCCCCCCAAAAATCCGTCTTCCCGTCTCTGGACGATGAGGGTCCGCCCTTTCCGGAAAATAATCCCGATGGCAACCGCATACACAGGAATCTTTTTCCGGTTAAGGCGCCTGGGATAGGCATGCACCCGGTTCTTTGAAAACGCGCTGCAGAAGGCCGACACCGGACAGGC
>JALVQN010000174.1:71392-75011 GCA_027025555.1 Desulfobacterales bacterium | reverse complement strand
AGGAAGACAAAGAGGAAGACAAAGAGGCGGAACAGGCCCAGCCTGTTTCCGGTACCCGAGGGGCATGAGTCGATCCCGCAATACTTACAGCCACAAGACGATCAACCGGTTTTTGGGAAAAGCATTGCATCGCTACCGGATGATCGAAGAAGGGGACCGGATCGCGGTCGGCCTTTCCGGGGGTAAAGACAGTCTCTGTCTCATGAAACTCTTGCAGGAGCGAAAACGCCGGGTCCCCATTCGGTACGAGGTCATCGGCATTTACGTGGATCCGGGATTTGACGGCAGCTTCGCGGATGCGCTGGAGCGTTACTGCCAAAAACAAGGGTACCCTTTTTATCTGGAGCGCTCCGATCACGGCCTCCGTGCCCACAGCCCTCAGAATCGGGAAAACCCCTGCTTTCTTTGTGCGAGGCTCCGCAGAAAGCGGCTTTTCGAACTGGCCGACGCCCTGGGGTGCAATAAGCTGGCCCTGGGGCATACCAAGGACGATCTGATCGCCACCTTGCTTCTCAATATGTTCTATGCCGGAGAAATCAGCACCATGCTTCCCTTTCAAACCTTTTTTGAGGGAAAATTCACCCTCATCCGCCCCCTCATGTACGTGGATGAAAAGGTCATCCGAAGGTTCGCCAAAGAGGCGGCGTTCCCGGTGTTCCGCAATCCATGCCCCACGGCGGGAAATTCCAGGCGCAGCGAGATCAAATCCCTTTTGGATGAAATGAGCCGCCGGAACCGGAAAATCAAGGGGAACCTTTTCCATGCCATGCACCGCATCAGGCGGGATTACCTTTTAGCGTGAACTCATGATCGATATCCAGAGCCAACGGGATGATCGGAATATCGCCATCGACAAGGTGGGGATTAAAAATTTGAGGTACCCCGTCACGGTACGGGACCGTCGGGACGGGTTTCAGCATACGGTGGCCACCATCAATATGTACGTGGACCTTCCCCACCGGATCCGGGGAACCCACATGAGCCGTTTCGTGGAAATCCTCCACATCCTGCGCCCCGAAGTGTCGTTGCGCAGTTTTTCCAAGACTCTGGAAAAGATGAAGGCGCACTTGAACGCCGCCTCGGCCCACGTGGAGATGACCTTCCCCTATTTCATTGAAAAGCAGGCGCCGGTGAGCGGCTCCCCGGGTCTGATGGATTACACCTGCCGGATCATCGGCTCCAGCGACGCCAACCAAAGGGTGGATCTGATTTCAGAAGTGATCGTTCCCATCAGCTCGGTGTGCCCGTGCTCAAAGGAAATCAGCGATGCAGGCGCCCACAACCAGAGGGGCGAAGTCTGCCTGAAGACCCGATTCAAGAAGTTCATCTGGCTGGAAGACATGATCGAACTCGTGGAATCGGCCTCTTCGTGCGATGTCTATTCGGTGTTGAAACGCGTGGATGAAAAGGCGGTCACGGAACAGGGCTTCAACAACGCCAAATTTGTGGAAGACATCGTCCGGGACATCGCCAAAAAGCTCCTTTCCGATTCCAACATCACCTGGTTTTCCGTGAGCGCGGAAAATTTTGAATCCATCCACAACCACAGCGCCTACGCCCATATCACCCGGAATCGGGGGGAAACCGGTTAATTCCTTATTTGCACACAGCTTGTCCTTTTTAAATGCTTTTCGCGAACGTTTGTCTGAGAGCGCGTACCGGCTGGAAGGGGAGAGGGGACGAAAGGAGTGTACCATGGCTGAATTTCCTGACTTTTACGACCCCAATCGGATCGGAACATTGTTTTATCCCGACATGGCAAAAATTGCTAAGGAGGCTGCAGCAGCCAACTTGCCTCCCGCCAGTCAAGATGAAGAAGATCTCCACCTGGTAATCATTGACATGCAGGTCGACTTCTGCCACTGCCGGGGCAGCCTGAATGTCCCCGGCTCGGTGCACGACATTCGGCGTACCATCGAGTTCATCTACCGAAACGCCGAGCGCATCACCCATATCATCTGTTCGCTGGATTCGCACGTGCCCGGTCAGATCTTCTCGCCGGTGTGGTGGGCCGATGCCGACGGCAATCCCCCCGCGCCCTTTACCCTCATCACGGCCGAGGATGTGGAGCAAGGACGGTGGCGGCCGCGGGTGGCGCCGGACTGGTCCGTAGAGTACGTCCAGCGGCTGGAGCGCGAGGCCAAAAAGCAACTCACCATCTGGCCCTATCATGTACAGATCGGCAGCATCGGCCACGCACTGGACCCGGAGATGTGGTCGGCGGTGTTCTGGCACGCACTGGCCCGCAGAAGCCAGCCTTTGTTCCTGACCAAGGGCAGTGTGCCGCTGACCGAACACTACTCCATCATCCAGCCGGAGGTGCCTGTGCCCGATCACCCCGGGGGCGGCAAGAACCAGGGCTTTCTGGACATCCTGGCCCAGGCCGATCACATCATCATTGCCGGCGAGGCCGAGAGTCACTGCGTGCTGGAGACCATCGAAGACCTGGTGGAGGCTTTCCGGGACCGGCCGGAGATATTGAAGAAAGTGCTGTTCCTGCGTGACTGCACGTCGCCGGTAATCCATCCGGAGATCGATTTCCACGCCATTGCCCTGAGGCGTTTTGCCGAATTCCAGCGCCAGGGCGTCCGGTTCATTGACAGCACCGATCCGCTGCCCTTCTGATCCCAATTGTTGGTCCAATTCTATTCCTGCCTCAGTGCTGTCCAACAGCAGCAAGCGGAACAGCTCGTTTTCCAGTCCCTTCGTCCGCATGGCCTGAAATGGGATGGAGGCAGAGGAACCGTGCTTTACACGCCATCGGCTTTTTCCTGAAGATCCTGGAGTTCTATGGGAGACAGGTGCGGATCTTGGACAGAAGGGGATCGGTGGTCTTTCCGGGCGTATTGACCAGGATCACAAAGGGATGCACCCGGTTCGGAGGCCTTTCCAGATAGCCGGCCAAGGCCCGGACGCCCTCAAGGGTGCCGGTCTTGTAAAGCACCCCGTTTTTTCGCACCATGAGATGACGCAGGGGGAAAAAGGCCTTTAACACCCGGTGCATGGCACGGGCCGTGACACGGTTTTGCCGGGAGATGCCGGAGCCTTCCACAATATGGATCCCTTTGGTTTTCAAGGTCTTTGCAACAAAGCCCATGGTGGTGCGAACCCCCTTTTCAAGCGTCCCCGGGGGCCCGAAGACT
This sequence comes from Desulfobacterales bacterium, assembly GCA_027025555.1. Classification (GTDB taxonomy): domain Bacteria; phylum Desulfobacterota; class Desulfobacteria; order Desulfobacterales; family UBA2156. The sequence goes on along the minus strand of JALVQN010000174.1, from coordinate 71,868 downwards.
TTTGCACCGGTGGTGATGAAAAGCTGATTGGCGATGAAATTGTTGGAGTATTTCAGGAGTCTTTGAACGATATCTGCAAGGGAAAACTCGGAAAGATGGTGCAAAATCAGCCGGTCCCGGGCAGGGTTCAAACGGCCCCGCCGGATTTTGCCGGATACGGCAACGCCTGCCTTTTCAAGGAAAAAGCGCAACAGGTGCCCGGTGTACAGGGTGGCTTCATCGGTTTTTTGGGAAAGGACGATTCTGCCGGTTTCCAGTCCCAACCGGGCAATCCGGGGCAACACCACGGGTAAAAGGGGCGTCTGGGGTTCGGCGCTGATGAACCGGTTTCCCAGGCGCTTGAAAAAGACCGTGTTGAAGTTGGCGCAAAGGGCGCCCACAGGGGCGTCATAGGGATCCAAGGCGCCCGAGACGCCGGGGATCTTCAATCCTTTGGCAAAATGGCTGTCATCCAGCCGGATGCCCGCGATGGAGCG
>JALVQN010000174.1:0-71382 GCA_027025555.1 Desulfobacterales bacterium | reverse complement strand
CGCTTGGCCAGTGTCTCGGCGATTTTTACCAGGGATTCGGATATCAAAAGCGGATCTCCGAATCCTTTGACCACAAGCCGGTTGTGAGGATCCAGGTAAAAGTCGGTGGGGAAGCGATGGCCGGCGCCCAGATGGTGGAAGGCCACAAGGGCGGTGAGAATTTTTAATGTGGAGGCCGGAACCAGGGGCGTGTCTTCATGCATGGAAAAGAGAACATCCCCCTTGGCATCGGCCACCAAGAGGGCATCCCGCTTCCCGATTCCCGATTCAAGGGCATGCCGACAATCGGAAAAGGCCTTGGATGTCGGGAGAAAAAGGAGGAGAAAGAGGGTGAAAAGGCCCCCCTTTTTCGAGAAAGTCCGGGATGCTTGAAAAAGGTACCGTGGGTTCATTCCGGGCTCTCAAGGAGAAGGGTGACCGGCCCGTCATTGGTGAGGGAGACCTCCATTTTGGCCTGGAAGCGGCCGGTTTCCACTTCTACGCCGGCCTTCCGGACGGACGCCACAAAGGAAAGATAGAGGCCTTCGGCGCGATCCGGCGGGGCAGCGGCAATGAAAGACGGGCGCCTGCCCTTGCGGCAGTCCCCGTACAAGGTGAACTGGGAGACCACCAGCATCCTGCCGGCGACATCCAGAAGGGAGCGATTCGTCTTCCCGCCGGCGTCTTCGAAAATCCTCAGATGGACGATCTTTTTGGCCAGGTATTCGGCATCGGAAGCCCGGTCTTGATGACCGATTCCTAAAAAGACCAGCAGCCCTTTGCCGATGCGGGCCACCCGCGTGTCGCCCACACGCACCGAACACGCCTTCACGCGCTGGACCACTGCTTTCACGGCACTTCCTTCATGATATGGATTTGCGGACAGGGCCTGCGGCCACGAGATAGAGCAACGCGGCTTCCGGGCCGAGGCCCAGCAGGTGCCGGGCTTCTTGGTCGTATATGGCGCCGATCCCGCAGCAGCCCAGCTCCATGGCCGTACATCCCAGGTAAATGGCCTGCCCGAGCCGGCCGGCGGCGGTCATGGCATACCGATACCCCCGGGCGCCCCACGCCTCGTCCAGGGTTTTCAGGTGGGTCAAAAACAGGAAGTGGACGGCCGCGTTTTTCAACCACTCCTGGTCCAGGCATGCCGAGGCCATGGGGCCGGAGAAGGCCCCCGCACGGACTTGACCGAAAGTTCCGCGGTCCGGATCCAGCAAATAAAAGCCGGGGTCCTGGCCTTCCACCGCATGGACCAAAAAGCCTATGGAGAGGACGCTTCCATGGGGCGGCTTGGTCCGGTGGGAGACGGCAGCAGCGGCCACAAGGCCCAAGAGATGTGAAAAATCACCCTGTTTCAGGGGCGTTGAGACGAAATTGCGATGGGAGCGGCGACGCCTCACACATTGGGCAAAGGCGTGTTTTTCCGGTCCCGCCTGAAGCGGCGAAAGGGACTTCCATTCCTGGGCCCGGAGCCCGAGCCTTTCTTTCATGACAGGGGGGGGCTGGTTTCCGGCTGATATGACGTGACCGGAACCATGAATGTCGATGATTTCCGGATAAAGGATTTCGTCCGGCGCCACACGGCTTGCCTCGGCTGCCGCCTCGCCCAAAGGATCCAGGGCGGGGCGTTTTTTCTTTCGAAGCATCCCCTTGTCCCAAAGGCCGATTACCGCCAGGCAGGCCTCTTTCATGGGGTGATACCCCAGCAGCATGGCCGCCTGGTCATCGTCAAAATCCAGACTGACAAATGGCGAAAAGGAGGCGGCCACAAGGCCGAGAACCAGGTTTTCCATGAGGTGTCCGGCATCCAAAAGGACATAACGGTAGGCCCGAGCGCGATACTTCCAGCTGCTCCTGAAAAAGATGCCGGTGATATAAAAGGTGACCGTTCCTTCCAAAGGCGGTGCATCGATTGATCCAGTCCCCAGGGTCCCCCGGAAATCCCCTTCCCGGAGCCGGGTGAGGGTATGCCGGATCGTGTTGAAGTGGTACAAGCCGGGGGGGATGTCTTCCACTTCCCAGGCGCCCAGATAGATTTCCGAAGGATAGAGGGCGCCGGCCGAGGGCGCACTCCTGAAAAAGAATTCCTCCCCCATGGCCCGGCGCCGGGCGGTCAGCCCGTAGGCCGTAAAGAGAATCGTGGACAGCACCGATGCCGTTAGGCTTCCCGCGGGAGGGGCGGCGTCGGTTTCGGCAGTGTAAAGGGCGGCAAGGGAGGTTTCAGGAAGATCGAATTCCCGGGGCAGGGCAATGGCGGGATACCCTTCATAATGTTTGGCGGTCCCGGGCATGTTGGCCCAGTCCAGGCCCCCGCCCGGCAAGCGGTTTCTTTCATAGGACGTCAACCGATGATACTCTGCGGCGGTCCGGCGCATGGGCACCTCCTTCTTATGGGGGGGCGGGAAGGGTGCTTTCCCCCGGCAGGGCTCCAAGGGAGACCCGGAATTTACGCACAAAGTCCACGGGATGGTAGGAAAGCTTGGCTTTCCTTAGGCCGGGATCGTCGAGATCCTGCTCCCGGTTCACGATCTGAAACTGATCCGCATGATGCGACAAAAACAACTGATTGATGGCCTGGTAAACGCCGGGATAATCGGGGTCGCCTTTTTCAAAATGGATCAAAAGCGTCTCGGCATCGAGCCTTTCACCGATGGTGTAGGCGATCATCCTGCCGTCACAACGGAGGGCGCCTCCGAGAAGATCTTGAAAACCGGAAAAGGCCTCAAGGACGAGGGCGATGGCCCGGTTTTCGGCTTCCAGCGTTTCCGAGGACCCACAGTCTTTCCAGGTGCACCAGTTTTCCTGCATGAGAAGGACTTCCCCGATCCGGGTCGCGTCGAGAGAAACATAGTCAAAGGCGTGCTTTTTGATGAACCGGTTGACCTGGTTTTTCTTTTTGTGAAAGCGATTCCCTTTGAGAAAAGCCAGGTCTTGCATGCGGTACAGATAATCCCAGTGGCCCCTTTCCGGCTCGATGGCCGGTTGTCCGGGAAAGGCGCTTCTCCAAAGGGCCGTCAGTTTTTCCGGAACCCTCGTAAAGACGGCATGGGCCGCTTCCAGGAGGGGGAGACAGCGGGACCAATCGACTTCTTCCCAAGGCCCCACAGGAGCCCAAAGGATCTCCCGGGGACGACTCTGGGAAATCCACACCAGGGGGTCTTCCCATGCCCATTTGAGACCGTAGGCCCCTTGCCAGCCCCACAGGTTGACCAGACTGTAATCCGAGGCTTTTTGAGGCGTCCGGGAAAGCCTTTCGAGATAGGCGTCCGCTTTTTTTAGAGAGAGACTTTCAAAGTGAAACGGAAACGGCATGGGTTTTTTATCCTCAAATCCGGTGCGTTCAAGGGATGAGCATGATCCTGAGATCCATCACGTTGGTGTCCGTGGGACCCGTCATGACCAGGTCCTCAAGGGCTTTGAAGAAAGGATAGCTGTTGTTTCGGCTGAGATGGCTTGCCGGGTTCAGGCCCAGGGCCTCGGCCCTGGAGACCGTCGTATCATCGGCCAGGGCCCCTGCCGCGTCCGTGGGGCCGTCGGTGCCGTCGGTGCCGGCGGAAAGCACGATGACGGGGCCCGCCCCGGCGACTTCAAGGGCGGCCTGGAGGGCAAACTCCTGGTTCCTTCCGCCCTTGCCGTCCCCGGTAACCACCACCGTGGTTTCCCCCCCTGAAAGGAGACACGCCGGGGGGGGCACCGGGTTGCCCGTGCGACGGATTTCCCGGGCAATGGCGGCATGGAAACGGGCGGCTTCCCGGGTGTCGCCCTCGATGACGGAGGAGAGGATCAATGTGTGGTATCCCAGGCCTTCGGACGCGGCTTTGGCCGCCAGGAGCGCCTCGACATTGCTTCCCACGATGAGGTTTTTTGTCTTTTCAAAGACCGGGTCTCCGGGTTTGGGCGTTTCCGGGATCTTTCCGGAGGCCCCTTTCTCAAACAGGGCCATAACGGCGGGGGGGAGCCGGTTTTCAAGGCTGTAGCGGGACACGATTTCCATGCAGTTGGAAAAAGTGCTGGGATCCGGCACTGTGGGGCCCGAGGCAATGACGTCCAGGGTGTCTCCCACCACGTCGGAAAGGATCAAGGAGACCAGCCGGGCAGGGTAGGCCGCCTGGGCCAGGCGCCCCCCCTTGATGGCGGAAAGATGTTTCCGGAGCGTATTGATCTCGCGGATGGAAGCCCCGCAGTTCAGCAGCGCGGCAATGGTTTCCTGTTTGTCCTTGAGGGAGATTCCCTCCACGGGAAGGGGGAGGAGGGCCGAGCCGCCCCCTGAAAAAAGCGCGATGATCAGGTCATGGGATCCGGCGTTTTCTGCCAGGTTCAGGATCCTGGCGGCCCCTTCCACGCCCCGGGCATCGGGTATGGGATGCCCCGCCTCCGTGAGACGAATCCGTTTGAGGGGGTGACTGTGGCCGTATTTGACGTTGATGTGGCCGCTTTCCAGGCGGTCCCCCAGCACCGCCTCCGCGGCTTTCGCCATGGCTGCGGTGGCCTTGCCGGCACCGATGACGATTAAGCGGTGAAAACCGGAAAAGGGCAGATTAAATTCTTTGAAAAAGAGCCGATCCCCTTCCACACGAAGGTATTTGCCAAGGGCATTGCCGGCTTGTACGGCACGCAATGCTTCCTTGAGGATCTTTAAGGCGTCCTTTCGGGCTTTGAGGCGTTTTGGGGGATCTTTTTCCATGGAAGCGCTCATTCAAAACGGTATGGGGCGGCTGTTCGGAAGGTTCTTTCCGGAAAGGGCATGCGGCAACATGCCTTTTCAGGGTTATTTAGCCTTGCGCCGGGTTCCCTGTCAAGAGACAAGCGTATTTACGCTCGGCCGTTCCTTCCTCCCCAAAGGCGCTCGGTCAAGACACTTGACTTTACCCCGCCACCCGGTATGATACCCGCTCAGTCGCATTTAAAAACGAAACAATCCGGAGGCCCCCATGTATTATCCCAAGATTTACCAGAAGTTTGTAAAACAATATCCCGATGTGTTCGAGGCCTTTGAATCCTTGGGCCGGAAATGCCGCAATGCCGGTCCGGTCCCTGAAAAGTACCAGAATCTCATCAAGCTCGGCATCGCCGTGGGCGCCAACTCCCGGGGCGCGGTCATGTCCGGAACCCGGAAGGCCCTGGCATCGGGTGCCAAGCCGGAGGAGATCGTCCATACGGTCTTGCTTTCCTTGACCACCACCGGGTTTCCCAACATGATGGCGGCCATGGCTTTGGTCAACGAGGTCATGGAGACGGCTTCCGGCTCCGTATCGGAAGAAAAGCCCTAAGACCGGCCGGCCCTTTTTGTGTGCATGGAGGCTTCCCTGAAAGATCAGCAGGAGACGTTTTTAAAGCGTCACTTCCTCATGGCCATGCCGGGCTTGAGAGACCCCAACTTCTCTCAGACGGTCACTTGCATCTGCGAGCATTCCTCCATGGGGGCCTTTGGGCTGATCATCAACCGGTTGCATCCCCTCGTTACGGCAAAAGCCCTTTTTGACGAGTTCAACCTCGCTTATCGGGAAGAACTGGGTGCCACGCCCGTCTACTGGGGAGGGCCCGTTCATGAAGGCGAGGTCTTTATCCTTCACGGCCCGCCCCTGGAATGGGAGAGATCCCTTCTGATCGCATCGACCCTTTCCATGAGCAACACCCTGGACCTCCTCAAGGCCATTGCCAGAGAAGAGGGGCCGTCCTCTTTTTTGATCGCCCTGGGATGTGCAGGATGGGGGCCCGGCCAGTTGGAAGCCGAAATCAAGGCCAATGCCTGGATGACCGGGCCCATCGAAGAGCGCATCCTTTTCGACACACCGGTGGAAAAGCGCTGGGAAGAAGCCATGAAAAGAATCGGCATCGATCCGTCCCTTTTGGCCGGGACGGCCGGGCATGCATAAGGGTTGAGGGGGCTTTAGGAGCCTTTGGAGGCCTGCTGTGCGCCTGATTTGGCTTTTTGTTTCGGCTTCCGTTTCTTTAGACAGGTCTTGTCTTTTCTGACAAAGGCACACAATTTGGGATTGTAGTATTCCTTGCAATTCAACGGATTATAGAGGGGGCATTCCGGATGCTTTTCAGACATGGGCTCGGTTTCCCTTCATTGGCTGGTCCTTTCTGGCTCAGGAATCGATGATTGAAGATCTTATACCAGGGTTCGGTTTTTTTTTCAAGGCCTCCTGTCGGTCTTCCCTGAAAGACGCCTTTGCGGCATGCGGCGAGGGGCTCTCCAGAGGCCCCTTCCTCCCCCACACCGGGGGTCCGACGGGCTTCAAACCTTCAACGATCCCTTGGGGAAGCGCCTTCCTAAAAGACGATGCCGACGCGTGACGACCCGACCCAAAACCGGATGCGTGAGACGCTGTTAAGCCTCGACGAGGCCCTTGTCCACCTGCTGAAGCAGCTCAAGGGCATTCCCCGTGTTGCCCAGGACGCTTTCACCCCATGGGAAACCACGTGTGCTGCGCTTCGGGAACAATTGAGCCAGGAGACGGTCCGCATCGCGGTGGTGGGGGCCATCAAATCCGGTAAAAGCACCCTGGTCAATGCGCTGTTGAAGGGGGATTATCTCAAGCGCGGCGCCGGTGTGGTCACCGCCATCGTCACCCGCATTCGACCCGGAAAGCGCTTGCGTGCCCGTCTCCATTTCAAAAGCTGGGAAGATGTCAACAACGATATTCGCCAGGCGTTGGTGCTTTTTCCTCCTGATCTCCGTCCCGCCGACGGGGAGAACCTCGATATTCGACAAAAAGAGATCCGGGACGGCCTGGAAAAGGCCCTGGCCAGCCTGGATTCGGAACACCTCATTTCCGCCGAGACCCGAAATGTCCACAGTGTCGTTCTTTCTTCCTACCTGGAGGGATATTCCAAGGTATACGCCATGTTGTCTTCTTCCGGGAGTGTGAGGGAATTTTTTGACGCGGAATTTGAAAAGCATCGCACCTTTGTCAGTGACGAATCCCTCGCCGTTTACCTGAAGGACGTCTCCCTGGAAATTCCCACCGAGCGGTTTGGCAGCGACATCGAGATCGCCGACTGTCAGGGCAGCGACGCCCCCAATCCCCTTCACCTGGCCATGATCCAGGACTACCTCGCCTCCACGCACTTGACCCTTTACGTGGTCAGCAGCCGGACCGGGATCCGTCAGGCGGATATTAAATTCCTTTTAATGATGAAACAAATGGGCATCCTCGACAACACGCTCTTTGTGGCCAACTGCGACCTCAACGAGCACGACTCCCTGGAGAACCTGACCGGGGTGACGGAAAAGATCCGAAACGATATCCGGGCCATCCGGCCGGACCCGGAGATCTTCGCGTTTTCCGCCCTGTTCGATCTCTTTTCATCTCAAAAAGGGGCCCTCTCGGAAAAGGATCGGGCCCGGATGCTTCAATGGCAAAAAGAGGATACGCTCGTTTCTTTTTCCGACACCCAGGCCCGACAATTTGAATCCGCGCTTTTTCAGCTGATTCATGAGGGGCGCTCCCGGCTCCTTTTAAAAAACCACGTGGAGCGGTTGTGGATCGTCTCTTCCGGGATCCTTAGATGGATCGGCATCATGGAAACGGCTGTCACCCAAGATACTTCCAATGTGCATGAAATCATTGAAAAACTCTCCCAACACCAAAAGCGGGCAGAGCAGATCAAGGGCGTGATTCAGACCACCCTGGAGGGGGCCGTATCCAAGATGAAGGCCGAGTTGAAAGCGGATATCGACGGCTTTTTCGATACGGGCGCCACCGGCGTTATCCGCCGGATCCTTAAATTCATCCGGGATTGGGAGCCGGCATACGAGGCCTATCGGGATGTCCTGGAAAGAGACGGGTTTTCCGAGTCCTTGTACCGGATCTTCAGCGATTTCAAAGAGGGTCTCGACGGCTTCATCGCCGAAACCATCAACCCCCTGGTGATCCGGCTCATCAAGGAATCCGAGAAGAAGATAATAAATCATTTTGAAGGAATATCAAATCCTTATGAAGAGCTTGTGAATGATATACTTGAAGAATATAACCGGGGCATGGCCGCATTGGGGATTCCCGCTTCCGTGGAACCCCGTTACGGCTCCATCAAGGTGGATATGGACTGGATTCGAAAGGGGGCGGGGATCCGTCTTCCTCAAAATGAGATCGCCCTCCGTTACTCCACCAAGATTCGATCGGATGCGATCCTGTATTTCGGTCTCTTTTCCTTTGCGGGATGGATAGCCAAACTCTTAAGACAAAAGGCGCCCGATGGCGCGGCCAATGGTGTGCGGTCCCTTCGAAAAGGGGTGATTCGAATGAAGCGGGAAACGGAAAGGACCGTTTCCGCCCATTTCAAGGACTATCGAGAGAATATCAAATTCCAGTACCTCTTCAAACTCTCGGAGGCCGTTTCACGATACCTTTTGGACGCCCTGGGCCAACGCCTTCAGGACTACGGCGCCACGCTGGCCCTCTTGGGCCAAACCGTGGATGGGGAGCGGGAAGACCGTTCGCGCACTTTGGAGACCCTCCGGGCTTCCAAGGCGCGATCCATTGAGATCCGGGACCGGATTCTTCAAATTCGGGAGAACATCGAATCCATCTCCCAGTGAAAGGAGGGCGCATGGAAAGCACGCATGATTGCCGGACGATGGCCGTTGCAAATGAAAAAGGGGGCGTGGGGAAAACGGTGATGGCCGTGAATCTGGGGGCCGCCTTTTCCCTGAAAGGAAAGGCGGTGCTCATCGTGGACGCCGACCCCCAGGCCAACGCCACGCGCGGTCTGGGGATCGAGGTCCCCGAGGGCGCGCCCACCCTCTATGACCTCATGAAAGACCCGGCGGGCGGACCGGCCCGAGACTGCGTCCTGAAGACCCGGTGGGACCGTCTGGACGTGCTCCCCGCCACGGTGGATCTGGCCGGTGCCGAAGTGGAACTGGTGGATGAGCAAGGGCGGGAGTATCGCCTGAAAGACGCCCTGGAAGGCTTATGGGAATCTTACGACGTGATCCTCATCGACACCCCCCCCAGCCTTTCCCTTTTGACGGTCAATGTCTTTGCCTGTGCCGCGGAAGTCCTGGTTCCGTGTCAGACCCATCCGTACGCCTACGCCGCCCTGGAAGAGCTCTTCGATACCGTGTCCGCCATCCAAAAGGAGATCAATCCGGAATTGACCGTCACCGGCATCGTGGCCACTTTTTTTGATGCCCGGACCCGTGTCAGCCATCAAATCCTGGAAAAGCTGAAAAGTCATCCCCTTTACGGCCCTTTGCTCTTGAAGACACCCATCCGCATCAACACCACCATCGCCGACAGCGCCCTTGTCGGAAAGCCCGTCCTTTTTTATCGCAAAAGGAGCTACGGCGCCGTGGACTTCATGCAACTGGCCGAAGAACTTTTGGAAAAAGGGCCGTAAGCGGACCGGAGCCGCTCCGGCCTGGGCGCTTCAGCCAGGGGAAACGGGCTTTCCCTTGAGCTTTTCCAGGTTTTGCCGGGCAAATTCGATGGACGGATCCATTTCCAGGGCCATTTCATAGTAGCGAATGGCCTTTTCCGTCTCATGCATCTCCCGATAGTTGGAGGCGATGTTGGCATAATCGATGGCTGAAGAGGGGTCGCGCTTGAGGACTTCCTTGAAATGGAGGATGGCCCTTTCGTGCTCCTTGAGTTTGAAGTGGCAAAACCCCAGGAGATTGTGGAGGTCCGTGCGTTGGGCATCCATGCGAAGCCCTTCGTGAAGCACATCAACGGCTTCCCTGAATCGACCCAGATCCTTGAGACTGACCCCCATGAAAGCATAAATGCTGGCGAGATCCTCTTGGGTGGGGCCCAGTTCAAGGGCACGGCGATAATGGATCAGGGCCTTTTCCGGATCCTTCAAAGAGAGGTGGCAGGCGCCCATGTAGAATTGGATATAATATTTTGAGGGCAGTTTTCGGGCCGCTTGCTCCAGCCAAGCGAGGGCCTCTTCCGGGGGGAGATTCTCTGTCACAAGCTTGGCACAAAACATCCCTACGCTGCCGCCGGCCGCCCGTTCCCGAAAATGAGCGCCCGGAATGATGGTGTAAAAGGCCGGAATCTTCAGCAAGGGGTGGGTGGTCTCGACGACCAGGACTTCCATTTGCTTTAGGAGCAGGGCGTCAACACACCGGAGCACCTCCACTTTCAAGTTGGCGTCCGCGATGTTGGGCAACCGGGAAATCTCCACCGTGTCCGGGGCGTCAATGATATGGGCGACCTCCTCGAGACTCTGGGGCTTGGGGAGTCCGGAGGCCACATAGTTGGAGGAGGTGTTGAAATCGCCGGCCAGCTGGGCCACTTCGGTGAGGGCCCGGCTGAGGGCCTTCTCGGGGTCCGGCGTGGTTCCGGCGGTCCACACGATTTCGCTTTTTTCAGGAAACGTCTGCGGATCCATGGCCACGATCCCCACGCTGGGGATCCCCATGTCCAGGGTAAAATCGGAAATGAAGAGCTTCACCCCGACGCGGTCGTACTTGTTGAGCATCTCCAAGACCTTTGAATCCGTGACGCCCTTTGTGGACAGAAGGGGCGGCGAAAGGGTGTTTCGGCTGATCACAGCCGAGACGTGCCGTTCCACCACTTCGCAGATGCCCTGGCAGAGGGCTTCTTCAGGGCAGTTCCCGGCCGAGGGACCGTTGAACGCGTTGATGGCGTAAAACCAGTCCATGGGAACCCTGCAGGTTTCTTCCCGGGTGAGGTTGTAAGCGCGCGTCCATTTCAAAGGAATGGATTCAAAGAGTTGCCGTTCCACCCGGAGGGTATCGCCCTGGTCGTGCACGCTTTGGGCGATGAGCGAAAAGGGGATGGCGTCCGTCCCAATGGCCGAACGCGGGGCCACCGTGAAATTGGCCTTGTTCTTGAGGAAGCTAAAAAAACTGAAGCGTTCCACCAGTTCCATGACCGCACTGGCCTCGGCCTGTTCGGGCGTGGCGCCTTTGCCCATCTGTTTCCGCGTTCCGGTCACAGCCAGGGCATCATGGCCGCAGACGCTGAAAAAGACCGGAATCCCGAGACGCCCGTTGTCGATCCGGAGGGTCTCTTCGAGCAGCCTCAACCCGATGCGCTTCATCTTTTCTTTGACACGGCGGACCGTTTCTTCGGGAGGCAGCAGTTTGTCCTGGTCTAATGTGTACCCCTTGATGGCGTCGTTGAGGCAAAGGCGTTTTGAATGCATGAAAAACTTCCTGAACTGTGTCGGTTTAAGTCCTGGGTTGTTGGTTATTGAAAAAAGGATACTATAGCGTTATGATAGGCGATACAAGGTTTTTTTCGTTGACGCCCTTTTATCGAGACGATATATACCAAAATTCAATGGGGATGTAGCTCAGCCGGGAGAGCGCGGCGTTCGCAACGCCGAGGTCAGGGGTTCGATTCCCCTCATCTCCACTTTTTTTTGACCTTCTTTTGGATAGGCGGCGGAACGGCGCAAGGGCTTCCGCCGCCCGGGCAAGCAAGCGCATGAAACGGTCCGCGGATATCAGCCGGAAAACCGGTGAAACCCACATCCGGGTGCGACTCGACCTGGAGGGAAGCGGTGGAGGTGAAAGCGACACCCCCATCCCGTTTTTCAACCACATGCTTTCCCTGTTTACGGTTCACGGGTTTTTCGATCTTCAGATCAAGGCATCGGGAGACATTGAAGTGGACTTCCACCACACCGTGGAAGATGTGGGATTGGTTCTGGGGGATGCCTTTCGGGAGGCCTTGGGGGACCGGAAGGGCATTCGCCGGTTCGGACATGCCGTCACGCCCATGGACGATGCCCTGAGCGCCGTCACTGTGGATCTTTCCAACCGTCCGTATATGGTCTTCCGGGTGGACATGCCCCTGACCCGGCAGGGCGGATTCGACCTGCCCCTGACCAAGGAGTTTTTTCGCGCCCTGGCCACACGGGCGGGAATGAACCTCCATGTCCATGTCCCTTATGGGGAAAATGCGCATCACGTGATCGAATCCATCTTCAAGGGTGCGGGACGGGCCCTTGGCCGGGCGTGTGCCAGGGATGCCCGTGACCCCCGTGTCCGTTCCACCAAAGGGCTCTTGTAGCGGTTTTTCACCCGATTCCACACCCTGGGAGTTCATGTCGATGATTGTCATTCCTGCAATCGATATCAAGGGAGGCCGTTGTGTCCGCCTCAAACAGGGGCGCCGGGAAGATGAAACCGTTTTTTCGGACGATCCGGTCCGAATGGCCCGAGAATGGGTCGAAAAAGGGGCCCGGTTTCTTCATGTGGTGGACCTGGACGGCGCATTCGAAAAGCGTCCGGTGCACCATGTCCTCATCCAGCGCATGGTGCAACACGTGCCCGTTCCGGTCCAGGTGGGCGGGGGGATCCGAGACGCTCAAGGCGTCCGGCTGTACCTGGACATGGGGGTGGAACGGGTCATTTTGGGGACCCGGGCCCTGTCCGATCCCGCGTTCGTGGAAGAGGTTGCCGCACGATATCCCGGACGAATCGCCGTGGGAATCGATGCGAAAGCGGGGCGGGTCGCCGTGGAAGGATGGACCCAAACCACCCGCATGCAGGCCGTGGACTTGGCCAAACGTTTCGACTCCATGGGGATCGGGGCCATTATTTTCACCGACATCCACCGGGACGGCATGCAGACAGGGCCGAATATTGCAGAAACCCGACGTCTCGCCGCTGCCGTCTCGACGCCGGTCATCGCATCCGGCGGGGTCTCCTGCCTGGATGACATCCGAAACCTGCTTTCCCTTGAAGAGGTGGGGGTGCAGGGGGTCATCACCGGAAAGGCCCTTTACAGCAAGAGTCTGGATCTGTCCGAGGCGATCCGAATCGCCGGAAGGGGCCAAAGGACGCAATAGGTGCGGGATGCCCCTTTCCTCGGGGAGGGCGGTTTTTTGAAAAAAACCTTGACAAAAATCGAACTGCCATATATTTTAAAAAGGTTATCAATTTAATATTGCTTTTTACCGTTCGATCGCGGCGATGATGGGAAACAGGCGAACGGGCGTGTGCAATCCTGACAGTTCCTTCCTTCAATAATCAATGCCCTTACAAGATCGTGGAGGGGTCCCTTCTTGGCGGGTTGGATTCCAGACGAGAAGCTCTCGGAAATCAGAAACGCATCCGACATCGTTGAGGTTATTTCCGAATCGGTCCTTTTGAAAAGAGCCGGAAGAAACTATGTGGGCCTGTGCCCGTTCCACTCGGAGAAAACCCCCTCCTTCACGGTGAGTCCCGAAAAGCAGATTTTTTATTGTTTCGGCTGCGGTGCGGGCGGCAACGTGTTCAATTTCCTGATGAAACACCAGGGCATCTCCTTTTTTGAAGCCACCCGAACCTTGGCGCAGCGGTACGGCGTATCCCTTCCTGAAAAAACAAGCGCTTCCAAAAGACAGGGGCAACGCACCCCGCGGGAGCGCATCCTGGAAATCAACCGCCTCGCCATGGAGTATTATCACCGGATCCTTTTGAAAGATCCCAAAGGCGAAGCCGCAAAAAGCTATCTTCATGGACGGGGGATCACGGATACCGTCATTGAAGCCTTTTCCCTCGGATATGCACCCAAGGGATGGGACGCCCTTGCCCTCTGGCTGGAACGGAAGCAAATCCCGCGGCGTGCCGCCTTCCGATCCGGCCTGGTGATTCCCCGCCGGAAGGGCGGCGGCGGTTACGACCGCTTCAGAGACCGCATTGTCTTTCCCATCCGGGATCTCTCCGGTCAGGTGGTGGGGTTCGGCGGACGGGTCTTGGACGAGAGCCTTCCGAAATACATCAATTCTCCGGAAACGCCTGCGTTCCAGAAAGGACGGATCCTCTTCGGGCTGGATCGTGCAAGGAAGGCCTGCCGGCAGCGGGATTCCGTGATGATCGTGGAAGGGTACTTTGACGTCATTTCCCTTCATCAGAAGGGGTTGCAAAATGCCGTGGCGCCTCTGGGCACCGGCGTGACAGACGATCATATCCGCCTCCTGAGAGGCTTTGCCCGGACCTTTTATCTTGTTTTTGATCCGGATGCAGCGGGCCTCCGGGCCATGGAACGGATTGTCCCGACGCTGATCCGCGAAAATGTCGCGGCGCGCGTCGTCACGCTTCCCGAGGGAAAGGATCCCGATACGTTCGTGCGGGAAAAAGGGGCCGAGGCCTTTTCCGGGTTAATAACCCACGCCTTGCCGGTAATGACGTTCCTCATCGAATCCGCCAAGCGCCGGCACGGCCTGACGCCGTCGGGGAAAAGCCGCATCGTTTCGGATCTTGAAAATGTGCTGGCTTCCATTGACGACCCTGTAAACCGGTCCATATTCGTGAAAGACGTGGCGGAACAGGTGGGCATTCCTGAACAGGCCCTCTTGGAGCGGATCCGGCGGGCTCGTGAAAGAGGCGGCCCCGGGAGGCATCGCCAAAGGACCACCGGAAAAGAGACGCATTTCCAGGATGCCGGCCAGTCGGCGCCTGCTTTGCGCCTTGAAAGGAAGATCCTTTCCATGATGCTGCAATATCCCGTGATGATAGAAGAAATCCGAAAGCGCGGCATTGTGGGGCGATTCACAGATCCCACATTGAAAGCAATCGGACACTGGATCCTGGAAGCTGAAGGGACTTGGGAGGCATTGATTCCGGAACTCATTTCCAGGGCGAAAGACACCGACACAGGCGAAACCATTGCACAGCTTGCGGCTGGTGAGGATTCATGGAACACCGAAGGGTGTCTGAAGCTCATCAGACAATTTGAAATCCATCTGGAGCGTACGGAAAGAGCCGCGTTGAACACCCGGATCCAGGCCGCGCAAAAGGAGGATGATCCGGTGCTTCTGGCGGCCCTTTTGAAAGAAAAACAGAGGATGATCCATAGGTACACGCATCCCCCTAGGGAGGTCATGGAGAATGCCGAAAAAACGGAGTACAGCCAAAAAGAGTCGGAAAGAGATTCGTAAGACCGACACCCCTGTTTCTCGAAAAAAAGAGGGGAAGGCAGGGCCCCCGGCAAAGCAGACAGCCTTTGAGGCCCTTTTGGTAAAGGGCCAAAAGAGGGGCTATGTCACTGTGGAAGAGGTTCGGAAAGCACTCCCGCAAGACCGTTTTTCCAGGGAGCAGGTGGAAGAGCGGCTGTCGCTTCTCAATGAGTTCGACATCGAGCTTTTAACCAAAGAGGAGCTCAAAGCGGCGAAGAATCTTCAAGACGTCAAGGAAAAGAACGTGGCCGGTACGCCCGTGGTTTCGGACCTGGGAGGGGTCACCGATCCGGTCAAGATGTATTTGCGCGAAATGGGGTTGGTGACGCTCCTGACCCGGGAAGGGGAGGTGGAGATTGCCAAAAAGATCGAGCTGGGGGAACAGGAAGTGCTGAAATGCCTCCTGGAGACCCAGATCGGGGTGGAACGCATCCTCAGCCTGGGGGAACAGATCGAAAACAGCCAGATTCGTCCCAAACATGTCCTCAGGGACATCGATGAAGGGGACGCGTATGTGGATGAGGCCGTCAAAATTGAAGGATTTTTGAAAACCATCCACGACGTCCGGAAAATCCATGAAGAGAACCTGGCCTTCAGGACACGGCTCTTTTCGTCCAAAACCCCGCAAAGCGAAAAACGGGCCATTCGAAAAAACATCAGCCGCCGGAACATAAAGATTTTAAACCTCCTCAAGGAATGGCGCTTTGAAGGATCGGTGATGGAGGGCATCGAAGAGGATATCCGCAGTGAAATCGATGCGTTCAAGGCCTTACAGGATGCCCTTTCGGCGCGTGCGGCGGCCATGCACACCTCGGTTACCGCCCTTTGCGAGAACATGAAATCCAAGAAGGCCTTCATGAAATGGGCAAAGGGCCGAACCACGATGAAGACGGCTGAGCTGACGCGTTTCTTCAACGATGTCCGGGAACTTTTGGAGCATATCCAGGCCCGGGAGAAGAAGAATTGGGCCGATATGCACGCCCTGAAACGGATCATTGTGAAGGTGGAAGAAGGACATCGGAAGGTAAAAATCGCCAAGAGTGAGCTGACCAAGGCAAATCTCAGGCTTGTGGTCAGTATCGCCAAGAAGTATACCAACCGGGGGCTTCAATTTCTGGACTTGATTCAGGAGGGCAATATCGGCCTCATGAAAGCCGTGGATAAATTCGAATACCGACGGGGATACAAGTTTTCCACCTATGCCACGTGGTGGATCCGCCAGGCCATTACCCGGGCCATTGCGGACCAGGCCCGAACCATCCGGATTCCGGTGCACATGATCGAAACCATCAACAAGCTGATCCGCACCTCCCGCTACCTCGTCCAGGAACTGGGGCGGGAACCGACCCCCGAAGAGATTGCGGAAAAAATGGAAATCCCCCTGGACAAGGTCCGCAAGGTTCTCAAGATCGCCCGGGAGCCCATCTCGCTGGAGACGCCCATTGGGGAGGAAGAGGACAGTCATTTGGGAGACTTCATCGAGGACAAGAAGTTTCTCCTTCCTTCGGATGCGGCGGTCAATTTGAATCTGGCCGAACAGACCCGAAAGGTCCTGGCCACCCTCACACCGCGCGAGGAAAAGGTGCTGCGAATGCGTTTTGGAATCGGTGAAAAGGCCGATCATACCCTGGAAGAAGTGGGTCAGGATTTTGCCGTGACTCGGGAACGGATCCGTCAGATTGAAGCCAAGGCCCTTCGCAAACTTCGGCACCCGACCCGCAGCTGCAGGCTGAAGGGATTCATCGAAAACTGATTGCAAATGCCCCTTTATCGCGGAGTTTTCAGAAGGTGATGCGGACCAGAAGCAGTAAAAACGTGTACCGGACCCCCTGAAAGGATGCAATCGTTGACAAGAGGCGCCTCCAGGGGTAAGAACCGGTTTCTAATGATGCGGGCCCATAGCTCAGCTGGCAGAGCCACCGGCTCATAACCGGTCGGTCCCTGGTTCGAATCCAGGTGGGCCCACCTTTTTTCAGGCCGAAGTGCCGGGCAGCTGGCATCGAGACGAAAACACAAGGTATTCCGCATGCTTATGACCACGGCTGTTGTTCGTGATATTGTCCGCTGTCTCGATCAGGACACGCCCCTCCACCTGGCGGAAAGCTGGGACAATGTGGGGCTTCAGGTGGGTGACGGGGACTGGCCGGTGGAGAGGATCTGGGTGGCTTTGGACTGCGGGCGCACGGTTGTCGAGGCGGCTGCCGCCAGCGGCGTTCACATGCTGATCACCCATCATCCCCTTCTCCTGGAGGGGGTAAAAAGATTCGATCTTGCCACCCCCTTGGGATATATTCTTGAAAAATCCCTGGCACACCGTCTGGCCATTTACGCGGCCCATACCAACCTGGACTGTGTCCCGGGCGGGGTGAACGATGCCCTTGCCCGTCGGCTTCAGCTCCAGGATCCGAGGGTCCTGGACGCCTTTCCCGGGGAAGAGAAACGGGGATTTACCCGAATCGGGGCGTTGCAGGGCACTTGGACGCTCGCCTCGTACACGGAAAGTCTGAAAGAAAGACTGGGTCTTTCCCACATCCGTTTTTCAGGCGATTCACGAATGGAAATTCATCAAGTGGCTTGTTGCGCCGGAAGCGGATCCGCTTTCATGGACACCTTTCTTTCCTCGGACGCCCAGGTCTTTGTCAGCGGCGACCTCAAGTATCACGATGCCCGGAAGGCCCAGGAGCACGGCCGCGGCCTCATTGACATCGGCCACTTCCACTCGGAGTATCTGTTCCTGGACATATGGACCGATCGTCTCCGGAGGGCGTTTGCCCGAAACAGGATGCATGTTTCAATAGATCCATGTCCTGTGGAGAAGGATCCCTTTGTCGTTTTATAAAAATGGCCACACCCATCAACCGAGAATCGGATCCCCCATGAACACGGATTTAAAGACGCTTTTGGCATTCCAGGCCCTGGAGATCCAAATCGCTGAAACACGGGAAAAGGTTCAGGCCCTGACCCGCCGGTTTTCCCGGGTGGATGAAGAAATCGCCGCCGCTGACAAAGAGCTGGAAGAGGCGAAGGCGGCCCTCAGCGAGATGCGAAAATCATATCGGGCCATGGAATCCGATGTGCAGGCGGCGGAGGCGCGCCTTCAAAAGAGCGAAACCGCCTTAAGATCGGTTAAAAACAACCGGGAATATCAGTCGTTGCTCAAGGAAATAGAAGATCAAAAAGGCAAGATCGCCGCCATGGAAGATGGGATGCTGGAGTATCTGGAAAATATCGACAAAAGCGAAGCCCAGCTTGAAGTCAAAGAAAAGGCGTTTCAAAAGTTCAAACATCAGTGTGAAGAAGAAAAGGAAAGGACCCTCCTGGAGAAGGAAGAAACCGAAAAACAGCTGGAACGGATGCGTCAAGACCGGCGGGAGGTCGGCGGTAAAATTCATCCGGATCTCGCAAAGAAGTACCGCTTGATCAAGGAAAGGGTGGGCCCCATGGTGGTGGTGGCGGCCCAAAAAGCGGTTTGTCAGGGATGCTATATGAATATTCCGCCCCAGATGTACAACGAACTCCAGCAAAAGGACGACATCGCCTATTGCCCCCATTGCCAAAGAATGTTATACTGGAAAAAAGAACAGGAGACCCCTTCGTAACACAGCTCGATACCCAAGAGACAATGCCCGGCCGGAGCAGCACAGGCGGTCGCCGGATCTTTTGACGATCCGGAGGAAAGTCCGAACACCACAGGGCAGGGTGCTCCGTAACGCGGAGTCGCGGCAACGCGAAGGAAAGTGCAACAGAAAGTATACCGCCTTGCCTCGGGGCAGGGTAAGGGTGAAACGGTGCGGTAAGAGCGCACCAGTTCCCCGGGTGACCGGGGAAGCTCGGCAAACCCCACCCGGTGCAAGACCAAATAGGGGAACGTCAGAGGGTGGCCCGCCCGAGTTCCCGGGTAGGTCGCAAGAGGATCCGGGCAACCGGGACCTTCAGATGAATGACCGCCGCCTGATCCAGAGCAATCTGAATCAGGAACAGAATTCGGCTTATGGGTTGCTCCGGCCGCCATTGTTCCAGGCGCTATTTTCGTCGGTCCGACGGCATTCAAAACAACGAAAGGACGCCCGGGAGGCATTCTTTTGCGGGAAGCCATGCTGAAAAAAATCGAATCTGCCAAACAGGCTTGCGGGATTTCCTTCCGCGAAAAAGTCAAAATATTCTCCCATGACTACCTGAAGTGTTGCCTGTACCTCAAGGGCCTTCCGCCCACGGCGCCGGTTTTCACGAAAAAGCTGTACTCCACCTTGATTTCTTCGTCTCAACTCCTTGAAGATTTTCTCGATTTTCATGGCGCGAAAAACAGCAGCAATTGGTACTTCTACCGGGAGCTTTCCGCTGCCATGCGCCACCTGAGCCTGAGCGGCTACGCCCAGCAACACATTTCAAACCGCCTTCGCTTTTACGAGTTGCCCAATACGGAAGAATTCGAAAAGGAACGGCAGGCAACCCAGCATTTCATCAAGGAGTCGATCCTGAAACTGGCGCCGGTCATTTTAAAAGAGGCCAAGCGGTTGGAGATCCCCCTGCCCAAAAGGGGGTTCGATGCATCGGCCTTTCCCGGGGTCGTTACCGGCGAGCTGCTCGATTTCGACATCGACGACATCGACAGGGATCAGCAAAAGGAGAATATCGTCAAGATTGCCAATGAATTTCTCAAGGTGGCAGACGCCGTGGACCAGCTGGGTGTCTTCAAGCACTACCGGGTGGGAGAGATCCGGGAGATCGTCCCTTTCAAAGTCAACGAGGTGGAAATCCGGCGTTTCGAGATGCTGGTCCACAACCTGCAGTCCTCCTTCGACAGCTATGTGATCCACGGGGGATACCGCTTCGGCAACCGCAAGCTCAAGCAACTCAGGGGCTACTTTTCCCTGGTTTTCCACCTGCTTCAAAATATCGGCCGGCTCCTGCATTTCTATGAACGCCACCTTTTCCACGTGGGGTATAAGCACGTCTATCAACAGGTCCGGGAACGCTTGGTGGAACTGATCGACCCGGACATCCTCCTGGATCGCGTCATCAATTGTTGTCTGTTTTATACCTGCCACTTCCTGACCGGCGGAAAAGCCTTGGCCCGTGAGATCCTCAATGAAAACATCGAACGGGGCTCCATCACCGTGGGAATCCCGGTCAAGCTGGGGTTCCACGCCAGGCCCAGTCTGCTGGTGGCCAAGATCGTCCAGCATTATGGCGGTCAAGTGGAATTGTGCGTGGGAGAAGACCGTTTCGACGCCAGCAGCGTTCTCGACATCCAATGGGCGGGCGGAAAGATCCAGAAAGAAAAGATCACCACGGTTCGATTCGAAGGCGACACCCGCGCCCTGAAAGACATTGAGATTCTGGCGAGCGTGAATTACGGGGAAGACACCATGGGGAAAGGGGTGCCGCTTCCCAAAGAGCTCAAATATCTCACCTGATCGCCGCATCAACCACCGAGACAGGATCCTCCATGGAAATCGCAGGAATTGTCGTGGCCGCCGGCAAAGGGACCCGCATGGGGAGCGACGTTCCCAAGCAGTATCTGAGCCTCGGGGGGCTGCCCCTTTTGTGCCACACGATTCTGGCCTTTGATGCCTGCTCCGAAATCGATCGAATCCTCCTTGTGATCCCTGAAGGGGATGCCGCATTCTGCAGGGAATCCCTCCTTGGGAGACTTTCCCTCCAACATCCCATTGAACTGATCGCCGGCGGTGAAAAACGGCAGGATTCGGTGTACAGGGCCCTCCAGGCCCTTCCGCAATCCACCTTGCTGGTGGCCGTTCACGACGGGGTGCGCCCTTTGGTTTCCCCGGAACATATCCGTGCCACAATCCGCTGCGCCGAAAAAGACGGCGCCGCAGTCCTGGCGATTCCGGCCACAGAGACCCTCAAGCGGGTGGATGAGGGCCTCACCATCCGGGAAACCCTGGCCAGAAGCCGCCTGTGGATCGCTCAAACGCCCCAATGTTTTCACTATCGAATCCTGCGGCAGGCCCATGAAAAGGCCGCAAAAGAGGCGATCCTCGCCACCGATGACGCCCAGTTGGTGGAACGGACGGGGTATCCGGTGAAAATCATTCAGGGAAGCCGATTCAACCTCAAGGTGACCACGCCGGAAGACTTGAAGATGGCCGAGGCCTTGTACGCACGGTTGCGGTCATAATTTCCTGAAGGCGGCTCCAGGGGAAGGGGGGGAGCTAAAGGGCGCGGGAACGCGGCGTAAAGAACGGTAAAACGATTCGGGGGGCCTGCGATGGAGCAGGCCCCCCGAATCGTTCGGCAAGTGTCCTCTAGAAGAGGCCGGTGACTTTTCCGGTATTGACGTCCACGTCCACTCTCCGGAAGGCCGGGTTGGAGCTGGTGCCGGGCATGAGGCTGATGGTGCCTGCACAGGGACACAGGAACTTGGCACCGGAATAGATCAGCACGTCGCGGATGGGCAGGGTCCATCCCTTGGGCACCCCCTTGAGGGTGGGATCATGGCTGAGGCTCAGATGGGTCTTCACCATCATGGTGGTATAGTCGTCGTATTTGGGATCCGACTCCAGCATCTTCGCCTTGGCTTCGGCTTCCGGCGTCCAGGTGACGCCGTCGGCTCCGTACACTTCCCTGGCGATGATATCCACCCGGTCGCGAAGCTTCATTTCAATGGGATACAGGAATTTAAATTCGCTTTCCTCATTGCACGCGTCGATGACCGCGTCGGCAAACTCCAGGGCGCCGTCGCCGCCTTTCAACCAGTGGTTGGACTCGGCGCAGCGGGCGCCGGCGGCCTCGGCGGCCTTCTTGACAAGGGCCACTTCGTCGTCGGTGTCGGTGTAGAACCGGTTGACACAGACCACGGGGTTCATGCCCGACTTACGGATCACATTGATCATATGAACCATGTTTTCGCAGCCCTTTTCCACCAGCTCCAGGTTCTCTTTCTGGTACTCTTCCGGGAGCGGAATGCCGGCCACCACTTTCGGCCCCCCGCCGTGCATCTTCAGGGCCCGGATGGTGGCGGTGAGGACCGATACATGGGGTTTCAGGCCGCTGTACCGGCACTTCACGTTCCAGAACTTTTCAAACCCGATATCGGCGGCAAACCCCGATTCGGTGACGTGGTAATCGAAGAGCTTCAGCCCGATCCGGTCGGCGATGATGGAGCTCTGTCCCACGGCGATGTTGGCGAAGGGTCCGGCATGGACCATGCAGGGATTGTATTCGGCGGTACACATGAGTGTGGGGTTGATGGTGTTGCGCATCCATGCGGTCATGGCATTGCCCACTTCCAGGTCTCCCGTGGTCACGGGCTTCCCGCTCTTGTCAAAGGCCACCGTAATGTTGTTGAGGCGCTCCTTCAGGTCCGCCAGGTCGCGCACGATGGACAGGATGGCCATACACTCGGAACTCACCGCGATACCGAACTTGGACTGCATCATGAAGCCGTCCATCCGCCCCCCGATGCCGATGATGATGTTCCGCAGGGCCTGGGCGCAGTAGTCGATGATCCATCCCATCTCCACCCGGGTGGGGTCGATGTTCAGCCGGGGCATTCCGGTCAGGCGTTGCAGCTGTTCATCGTTGTAATTGCGCTCATGCTGCATCCGGGCGGTGAGGGCCACCATGGCCAGGTTGTGGGCATTCATGATGTCGTTGATGTCGCCGGTCAAGCCCAGGGAAAATTCGGTCATGGGGATCAAGAGGGAGTTTCCGCCACCGGCAGCGGTCCCTTTCACGTTCATGGTGGGGCCGCCGGAAGGCTGCCGCAGGGCGCCGCCCACGTTGACGCCCCGTTTCCCGAGGCCTTCCATCAGGCCGCAGGAGGTGGTGCTTTTCCCTTCCCCCAACGGCGTGGGGGTGATGGCGGTCACTTCGATATACTTCCCGTCGGGTTTGTCCTTCAACCGCTCGATGATCTTGAGGAAGTCGAGCTTGGCCAGCCGCCCCATGGGCAGGATCTCGTCTTTTTCAAGACCCAGTTTCTCGCGCCATTCCTCTGGAGCGGGCATATTGGCTTCCGCCGCTTCGGAAATCTGCCAGTCTGCCATCTTCGTCGCATCGTACGCCATGTTTCACTCCTCCTTTTTGTTTGGTCTGTTGAGTCCATTGGGAAAACCCGAAAGGCTCAGGGTTCGTCGGCCTGTCATCCCGGGATCAAAAAAAGACACCTGGAACGCCTGAACACCCTTAAAGGGAAGACGGCTATCATTTAAAATTGGCTTTTGCAAGGGGGAAATGGCGTTTTTAAAGTCCTCAAGGGGATTTTTCCCTGGGGCCCCAAGAGCCCTGTTTTTCGGGAAAGCCGGGGGAAGTTTGGTCTTGCAGACAATAAAGTTGGAAATAAAACCCTTTTTTTTCAAGGAGCGCCTCATGGGTGCCGTACTCCACGATCCGACCGTGATTTAAAAGAAGGATCCGACGGGCGCGGCGGGCGGTGGAGAGTCGGTGGGCGATGAGGATGCATGTCTTTTGGGCCATGAGAGTGAAAAGGGCCTCCTGAATAAGGGATTCGGTCCGGGAGTCCACGTAGGAAGTGGCTTCGTCCAGGATGACCAGGTCCGGACGACGGGCAAAGGCCCGGGCGATGGAAATGAGCTGGCGTTCCCCGCTTGAAAGGGATTTGCCCCCTTCCGAAAGCACGGTTTGAAGGCCCTTTTCGAGGCGATGGACCAGGGAAAGACACCCGGATTGTTCCAGGATCCGGATCCGTTCGTCTGCTTTGTCGATGCCGGTGCCCCGGAAAATATTGTCATCAAGCGTTCCTGAAAAAAGGAAGGGATCCTGGGTGACAAGCGCCATTTTGCTCCTGAGAAGCGAGGGCGGCCATTTCCTGGAGTCCATGCCGTTGATCAAAATCTCCCCGGAGACCGGATCATAGAAGCGGGGGATCAAGCTGACGAGGGAGGTCTTTCCGGATCCCGTGGGGCCCACAATGGCCAGGGACTCTCCGGAACCCACGGAAAAGGAGATCCCCTCCAGGACCCTTTCCCCTTTCCCATAGCCGAAGGAGACGTTGTTGAAGACGATTTGCCGGATACAAAAGGGCGCAAAATTGAAGAGAGGGGGGGAAAGGGGGTCTGTTTCCAGGGTATCCCGGGCGTCTAAGATCAGGAACAAGCGCTCGGCCGACGCCATGGCGTTTTGCATCACATTGTACTTTTCAGCCACGTCCCGGATGGGATTGAAGAACATGCGCATGTAGGACAAAAAAGCCACCAGGGATCCCAGGGTGAGGCGGCCGGAGACCGCGGCGCCGCCCCCGTAGTAGATGATGACGGCGATGGCCACGGCACCCAAGAGTTCGATGACCGGCATGAAGAGGGCGAAGATCCGGATCTGGCGCATGCCTGCCAGGTAATTTTCGTGATTGAGCGCCTGAAATCGCCGCGCGTTTTCCCGCGCATACCGGAACAACTGGATCACGGCAATACCGGAGACGGTTTCGGAAAAATAGGTATTGATCTCGGCGAGTTTGATCCTCAGCACCCGGAAAGCCTCCCGGGCCTGATGGGCAAAGGCGAAAGAAGCCATGATGACAAAGGGAAGCACACTGAAAGAGATCAAGGCCAGTTGCCAGTCGATGACCAGGAGCATGGCGGCGATACCGATAAGGAGAAAGAGATCCTTGAAAATCACCACGATCATGGAAGTAAACAGTTCGTGCATGTTCTGGACATCGTTGGTGACCCGGGTGACCAGCCGGCCCACCGGATTCTTGGTGAAAAAGGCCATCTTCTGGCCCTGGATGTGACGGAACAGGCGCATCCTCAGGTCATGCATGATGGATTGGCCAATGTATTCGAGCACCATGATCTGGAAGAAATTGAAGGCAAAGCCGGCCGCCACCAGTATCAAAAGAATCGCCGCCGCCGTTGCAACGCCCTTGAGGTCCTTTTTGCGCAGCGTTTTCAGGTCCCGGGGATCCAGGGTGCGGAGCCGCCCATAGGGGATCTCTGCCGTGTCCCCCTTCACCACGAAGTCTTCCGGATAGCGGCGCACGATGGTTCGACACGCCGGATCCTTGAGGTCCACGCGATAGCGGCGCGACACAGGGGCCGACGGAACAGGGTTTTTACCGCCCGGACGCATCCCCCTCGGGACGATGTAACGGTCGATGGCCACCTTGGTCACGTAAGGCACGGCCAGATCCAGGAGCGTGAGCGCCAGAACCAGGGTGATGGTCAACAAAAAGAATCGTCCATAGGGCTTGGCAAAAGGGTAGAGGCGCTTGGCGACCTTCAGGGTGTCGGGTTTTCCCAGGGAATCTTCTTCGAAATATCCGAAGTCACCGCGCATGGAAGGCCTCCTCGAGGACCTGCAATTGATGGGTGTGCCGATAGTAGGGATTCGACTCAACGAGACGGGCATGGGTGCCGGAATCCACGATGCGGCCCTGATCCATGACGATGATCCGGTCTGCGATGGCAAATACCGAAAGCCGATGGGAGACGATGATGAGGGTCTTTTTCCGGGCAAAAGACGCAAGACTCCGGATGATTTGGTGCCCGGTGGCCGTGTCCACCTGGCTGATGGGATCGTCCAGGATCAGGAGGGGGGCATCCAACAGGAGGGCGCGCGCCAAGGCCACCCGTTGTTTTTGACCGCCGGAAAGGGTGACTCCCTTTTCACCCACCAGGGTCTTCAGCCCATCGGGCAGTTCGCGGAGGGTCTTGTCCAGGGCCGCCATTTTCAAGGCCTCCCGGAGCTTTTTTTCAGAAACATGGGGCCTTCCAAGGGTGATGTTCCGCTCGATGGTATCTGCAAAGAGGAAGGCTTCCTGGGGCATAAAGGCGATGCGTCCCCTGAGCCATTCCAGGTCCAAACGGCGGATATCCGTATTTCCCAGGGTAACGGCCCCTGACGACACGTCATACAAGCGGGGGATCAGGCGGAGGAGGGTGGATTTCCCGGCTCCCGGCGGCCCCACGATTCCCAGGACCGTTCCCCATGGCACGGCCAGATGGACGTTTTTAAGTGCCGGATGCCCTTTTTCCGATGCCTTGGGCATGGGATAGGAAAAGGCAACACCCCTGAAAGAAAGGTCATGGCCCGCGGCGCGCAGGGCGTTCCCGGGCGCCACCGGCACCACCTGGGGAGAGGTCTTCAGGATGGATTCGATCCGCTCCAGGGAAGCCCCTCCCCGCTGGATGAGATTGGTGACCCAGCCCAGGGCCATCATGGGCCACGTCAAGAGGCCCAGGTAGCTGATGAAGGCCACGAAATCGCCGGGGGTAATGGCAAACCGGATGGTCTGTCGCCCCCCGAAGAAAAGGACGCAAACCAGGCTCAGGTTGGCGAAAAAGAGCATCAAGGGGAAAAAAGATTGAATGATCCGGGCCAATGCCATGTTGGTGCGCACATAACGCCTGGAGATTCTCTCCATATCGCGGGCATCGTGCTTTTCCCAGGTATAGGCCTTGACGATACGGATGCCGGCAAAACGCTCCCGGACCGTTTCCGTCATCTCGGAGAAGACCTGCTGGGCGTTTTGATAAAGGCGGTGCATCCGCTTACTGAAGAATCGGGTGGACACCGCGATGAGGGGCATGGGGAGCAGGACAAAAAAGGTCAGTCGCACATGGATATAGGCCATGAAGCCGATGGCCGCGGCCCCCAGCACCACGGCGTCCGTCAAGGCAACCAGGCCCATTCCGGCGGCCATGCGCACGTTCTGAATGTCATTGGTGGCATGGGCCATGAGGTCGCCGGCGGGGGTGCGGTCGAAATAGGCGGCATCGAGGCTCTGGATATGGGAGAAAAGACGGTTGCGCAAGCCTTCTTCCACACGGCGGGAGAGTCCGATGAGTCTCAGGCGCCATCCGTACCGGAAGATCCCGATGGCCAGCGCGAGGGCCACGATGATCAGGGCATATCCCATGAGATCCCGGGAACCGGCGCGAAAGGCCGTCAGGTCGTCCACTGCCCGCTTCAACACCCGGGGAATGAAAAGCTGCAGGATATCCACGAGGATCAGGCAGAAAAGCCCCGTCACCACGCGGGAGAGGTTTTCACGAAAATAGGGCTGGATCAAATAGAATGCTTTTACCGGCCGGCGCATGCAACTTTATCAGCAAAAATGTTTCAAGAAGTGTCGGAGCTATACCAGAATCCCCTTCTACGGACAATACGGCTTTCACGGGAGCGTCCGGGTCCTTTGAGCCGGCCCCGAAAAAAGAGGGATTGATTTCACCGACGCCTTCCCGTCCTGCATTGACTCGGCTTGCTTCCATTGCTAAAGTGGCGGCATGAAAATTGGAAACGTCGTCGAGTTCATCGACCGTCAAAAAATTGTCTGCGCCGTGGTCGTGGAGCTCAAGGGCGACCGGTTGCACCTGATCACCGAAGGAAATCGGGAGATCAACCTTTCCCCCAAGCGCCTTTCCCACCAGAGTGAGACCGTCTTGGATGTTTCCGCCGGCAGGGACAAGCTGGTGGACATGCTCAAGGACATCGTGGCCCATCGAAACGCGCTGATGCGCCAGGTGGACATCAAGGCGCTGTGGGAGGTCCTGAATCCCGAACAGGAATGGATCGACCTTTCCACCCTCACCGGCCTCTGTTTCCCGGACGCCCCTGACGGGGACCACGAGGCCGCCGTGGTGCGCGCCCTTTTCAACCATCGACGCTACTTCAAGTTTGATCACGGTCGCTTTTTCCCCAATTCCGAAGCCAAGGTCCAGCAGCTGATTGCCCGGGATGAAGCGGAAAAACGCCGGCAAGACACCATCGAGAAGGGGAGGCGATGGCTGAAACGGGTCATGGAAAACGCCCGTCCGGAAACCGGGGATGCGGATCTTTTTTTTGTGGAGATGCTCAAATCCCATTATCTCTTTGAAAAGGAAAGCCCCACCTACGACCTGAGCCGGGCCCTCCTGTCGGGAAGCGGCGTGGAAAGTCCGGACAAAATCTTCCGGTTGCTGGTGAAGCTGGGGGTCTGGCAGGCCGATGAAAATATCGATCTGATCCGGATGGGGATTCCCACCCGGTTCCCGGATGAAGTGCATGCCGCTGCCCGGGATCGGATCCAAAAACGCGACACGCGCCGTGGGCCTCCATCGTCGGACAGGGTCCGGAAAGACCTGACAGACTTGCCCCTGCTCACCATTGACGGTCAAGCCACCCTGGATTTCGATGACGCCTTGAGCGTGGAAGAGCTCGGAGACCGGATCCGGATCGGCATCCACATCACGGACGTGGGGGAGGTGATTGAAAAGGAGAGCCCCCTGGACCGGGAGGCCCGCTCCAGGGGAAGCTCCATCTACATGCCGGATCAGCGGATCCCCATGGTGCCGCCCGAACTCTCCGAGGACTTTTGCAGCCTCCGTTCAGGGAAAACACGGCCGGCCGTCAGTATCCTGGTGGATCTGGACGAGACCCTGGAGGTCTCCAACTGGGAAATTCTTCCCAGCCGGGTCTGTGTGAAGGATCAGTTCACTTATCAAGAGGCCAATCTCCTGGCCCATGAGGACCCCCGGCTTCGGCGTCTGGTGGCCGCGGCACGGCGTTTCCGGGAAAAGCGCATGTCCCAGGGGGCCCTTCAGATTTCCCTCCCGGAAATTCATATCCACCTGGACGCGTCGGGGAATATCATCGTGAACCGAATCCAGCGGGAAAGCCCCAGCCGGTTTGCGGTGGCGGAGATCATGATCCTTGCCAACTGGATCATGGCGTCCTTTCTCAAGACAAAAGGGATTCCCGCCGTCTTCCGGTCTCAACCCCAGCCCAAAGAACGGCTCTATGAAGCCGGGGGCGGCACCCTTTTTCAGCATTGGATGCAGCGCAAGCGCCTGAGCCGATTTGTCCTGGGGCCTGAACCCGAAAACCACAGCGGGCTCGGCCTCGATGCCTATGTCACCGGCACATCGCCCATCCGGAAGTATTTCGATCTGGTGACCCAGCGGCAAATTCGCTCCGTCTTTGGACTCGAAGCCCCTTACTCCAAAGAGGAGGTGGAAGCGATGATCGCGGAACTGGCCCCGGTGATGGCCCATGTGGGGGCTCTCCAGGCCCGCCGGAACCGTTACTGGCTCTTGAAATTTCTGGAAAAACGGATCGGCCGGAAGGAAGAGGCCATCATCTTGGGGAAGGCCCGGAACGGGTACCAGGTGCTGATTCCGGAATACATGCTGGAGTGCCGCATTTCAGTCTCCGGCGGATACGACCTGAAGCCGGAGGATGTGATTCAAATCACCATTCAGCACGTGGACGCCCGGAACGAGGTCCTCAACGTCTTCATGGGATAGGAGAGGCGTCGCCCGGGGCCCGGGATCCGCCCCCCGCCCGGACGACGGCACGGTAGACGTCCTGCAGGGAGATGTCCTGTTGGGCGGCGATCTTGCGGCAGGCCTCATATTCCGGTGTGATGTGCCATTTGCCGTCCAGGCCCCGGATACGCTTGGCCGAAACAGGGCCGAATGCCGTCTCCACGGTCACCGGCTCCCGGGGAAGGATCCAGCGCCGGGCCTCGGTGTAGCGTACGCCGATGGAAGCCCTTTCCGCGAGGATGCGCGTCAGGACGGCATCCCGGCGGTCTTGGGGGCACAGCACCTGGATCAAGGTCCCGGGGCGGTTTTTCTTCATGTGGACGGGAATCCAGTAGACATCCAGGGCGCCGTCTTCAAAGAGGCGGTCCATCAGGTGGCCGAAGAGTTCGGGATTCATGTCATCGACAGCGCATTCGACCACAACGATCCGGTCTTCCAAGTGTTCCGCCGCCGCCGAACGTCTGCCCAGGACCACCCTCAAGACATTGGGAACGGCTTTATGGTCCCGCGTTCCGGCGCCGTAACCGATCCTCTCCACGGTCATCTCCGGCATCGCGCCGAACCCCTTCGAGAGACAGGCGACCAGGGCGGCTCCGGTGGGGGTGGTCAGCTCGAAGGGGATTTGCGTCTGCCGGACCGGCACGCCCTTGAGGATTTCCAGGGTGGCGGGGGCCGGGACAGGAAGCCTCCCGTGGGACGTATCGATCCATCCCTTTCCCAGGGCGACGGGAGACGCGGCGATTTCCCGGATCCCGAGATAGGTCAGGCCCAGGCAGGTCCCCACCACGTCCACCAGGGTGTCCACGGCCCCGATCTCGTGGAAGTGCACCGACCCCTTGGGGCAGCCGTGGATGCGGGATTCGGCATGGGCAATCCGCTCAAAGATGGTCAAACTCGATGCCTTGACAGCCCCGGGGAGGGCGCTTTTTTCGATAAGAGCCTCGATGTCGGCAAGGCGCCTGAGGGGCGGGCCGTCCTGGTCTTGGACATCCAGCCGTGTGGCGGCGATCCCATGGCGACGGGCCCGGGCAACACCCAGGGTGAAACCGGAAACCCCGAGGGATCCGAGTTGATTCCGAAGCCATTCCAGCGGCACCCCCAGGTCGATGAGGGCCCCCAGGGCCATGTCGCCGCTGATGCCGGAGAAACAGTCCAGGTAAGCCAGCATGTGTCCCTCCACTGCCGGGAGTCCTCACCCGGTCTCGGCATGCAGGGTGAGGATCTTCACCATCAACTCGGCCATGCGGACCATGTCCTCCAGCCGGATCCATTCCGAGACCGTATGCATGTCCCGCATGCCGGTCCCCAGGACACCGGCCACGATGGCCTTTTCAAAAAAGATATTGGCGTCCGACCCGCCCCCGGAAGCCTTGCAGACCATCTTTCGGCCCAGGGCCTCGGCGGCCTTTTGGGCCAGCCGGACCACCGGGTGGTCTTCCGGGATATGGGTCTTTGGAAAGGATCGCTCCACCTGGACCTCCAGGCGGGGAAGGCCGCCCTCGGACCCCGGGGCGGCTTCCGCCTGGATACAATCCTTGAAAGCGGCCACCATGGACCCGGTGACGCGCTCCAGCTTGGCCTCGTCGTGGCTCCTGGCCTCCCCGACGGCCGTCACGCGGTTGGGGACGATGTTGGTGGCAAACCCTCCCCGGATGACCCCGATGTTGCAAGTGGTTTCCCGGTCGATCCGTCCCAGTTGGAGGGACGCGATGGCCCGGCAGGCCAGTTGGATGGCATTGATCCCCTTTTCCGGTGCCGCTCCGGCATGGGCTTCCTTGCCCACGACATGGAAGGTCAACCGATTGGCCGCCGGAGCCCGGGTGATGATTCCCTCCGTGTCCGTGGCATCCAGGACATACCCGAATCTCGCCGAAATCCGGTCAAAGTCCAGGTGCCGCGCCCCGGCCAGGGCGTCCTCTTCGCATACCGTAAAGACCAGTTCCAAGGGAGGGCAGGGCAGGTTGCGGGCCTGGATGACCCGGATCGATTCCAAAAGGATGGCGATGGCGCTCTTGTCGTCTGCCCCCAGGACGGTGCGGCCGTCGCTCCTGAAGACACCGTCTTTGAACACCGGACGAACCGCTTCGCCCGGCGGGACCGTATCCATGTGGGCGCTCAACAAGAGGGGGGGCACGGACCGGTTTCCGGGAAGTTTGGCGATGAGGTTTCCCGTATCGCTTCCCGTGGCCGCGCCGGCGTCATCCACCTCGATCCGGGCCCCCATGTCCTTTAGGCGTTGCCGGAGCATTCGGGAAAAGGCCTTTTCTTTCTTACTGACACTGCTGATTTGAACCAGGGACAAAAACGTGGTTTTCAGGCGCTCGGCGTCGATCATGATTCAATCCTTTCGGGCCGTGTCTTGACAAAAACAAAACCCGTGTGGTAGTAAAAGGCTTACGCGGAAGTGCGCAGCTCACTGGTGGGGCTCCCGGACTTCAAATCCGGTGTGGGGCGCTAAAACCGTCCCGGGTGGGTTCGATTCCCATGCACTTCCGCCATTTTTTGAAGAAAACGATTTTCGGAAGCTGCGTCTGACCGCTTGCCCCGCCGCCCCACACGGCTTTCCTTCCCCTGCAGGCGTATCCCGTCGATTACCATTGTAAGGGCACGATGTCAAAACGCGCAGCGCCCATGTCCCGAATCCTTGCCAAAGGGGGCGCCCGATCACCGGCGTCTTGCCGTGCGATGCCAAAATCATGGGACCGTTGACCCATGTCCTTTACACCGGCATCCCGGGATAAAACAACGGTCAGCTGCCCAAACAGGCTTGCCCCCATCCGTTCGTTGTGTTAGGAAAATAGGCTGTAACCGGACCGCGAACCGGTGAAAGGGAGCATCACCATGTCCCAGACAGAAACGCCTTTCCGCATCCTCACCGTAGACGATGAGAAAACGATTCTTGATCTTTACGATCAAATCTTTTCTTCCGGTCAGCACTTGTCAGAAAACGTCGAAGAAGGGCCGCGGTTCGACGTGGCCCAATGTGAGCAAGGAGACCAGGCCGTGGCGCTGGTCCAGGAAGGCCGCGAGACGGGCAGGCCTTTTTCGGCGGTCTTCCTCGACATCAATATGCCGCCCGGGCCGGACGGGATCTGGACCGCCCGGAAGATCCGCGAAGTTGACCCGGATGTGGGCATTGTCCTGGTCACGGGCCAGGTGCGCTTCAATATCCTGGAAACAGCCCGTTCCATTTTACCTTTGGACAAACTCCTTTACCTCCAAAAACCGTTTTATCCCCAGGAGATTCTCCAATTTGCCTCGTCCCTTAGCGAAAAGTGGCGGGTGGAGCGTGAATATCGAGCCATGATGGAGAATCTGGAACAAAGGGTCCAGGACCGGACGCTGTCCCTCATGAAGGCCAACCGAAAGCTCTCCGAGGAGATTGAGGCCCGTACCCGGGCCGAAATGGCCATGAGAAAAAGCGAGAAAAACTTCCGGGAGATGATCACCAACAATTCAGACGGGATCCTCATTTTGGATCAAGACCGGACCATCCGGTTCGTGAACCCGGCGGCCGGGAAGCTTTTCGCCGTCCATGGGAAGGATTTTGTCGGTCGCCCCTTTGCCTATCCGGTGCACCTGGGAAGCACGACGGAAATCGAAATTCGCGACAGCGGCCGTCCCCCCATCATCGCCGAGATGCAGGTGGTGGAAACCGAATGGGAAGGGAAAAAGGCCTTACTCGCTTCCATCCGGGACATCAGCGAACGGAAGCGGATGGAGCAGGCCGTCACCCGGAGCTACGACAAGCTTCAAAAGGCCATGGTCGGCACCATCGAAGCCATGGCCAACCTCGTGGAACGCCGGGACCCTTATACTTCCGGCCACCAACAGCGTGTCGCCAAGCTCAGCCGGGCCATTGCCATGGAAATGGACCTTTCCGAAGACCAGATCGAAGGCATTTCCATGGCGGCCTTGATCCATGACATCGGGAAGATCGCGGTGCCTGCCGAGATCCTCAGCAAACCGGGACGCCTGTCTGAGACCGAATTTCAACTCATCAAAGTCCACCCCCAATCCGGTTATGATATCTTGAAGGGGATCGAGTTTCCCTGGCCCATCGCCGAGGTTATCCTCCAACATCATGAACGGATGGACGGGTCCGGGTATCCCGGCCGGTTGACCGGCGATCGTATTCTCCTGGAAGCGCGCATCATGGCGGTTGCCGATACCGTGGAGGCCATGGCCACCCACCGTCCCTATCGCGCTGCATTGGGTGTCGATGCCGCGTTGGAAGAGATCCAGAAAAACGCCGGCCGTCTGTACGACGCCAAGGTGGTCAAGGCGTGTCGTCACCTTTTCAGAAAAAAAACTTTCAACCTGATCGATTAAGCGAGGCCGGCATGAGGCAAATGGAGATACAGACCCATGAAGGAATCGACCCGGCGCTCTGTGGCACGCCGGTCCGTGTGGAACCCGGGCAAAGCACGGTCGTGATGAAAACCACGCCGAAGATGGCGGCGGATTCCAAGGGCCTGGTGCACGGGGGATTTCTCTTCGGGATGGCGGATTATGCCGCCATGATCGCGGTGAACCATCCCAACGTGGTTTTGGGCAGCGGCACCGTGAAATTCTTGAAGCCGGTCAGAGTTCACGAAGAAGTGACGGCACAGGCCCGTGTTTCCCGGGTGGAGGGGAAAAAACATGTGGTCTCGGTCCGCGTCAGCCGTGGCGGCACCCCGGTTTTGGAGGGCGATTTTGTCTGTTTTGTGCTTGATCAACACGTGCTGGACCCGAACCCCAGGACGGCAAAAAGCCCTTGAACCGCCTCGACGCTGATCAAAGAAACGGCAAGGATTCCTGCGTTTTTCCGCGTTTCCAGCTTTTCATCGCTGCGGATTTCTTAAATTCGAAACGCTCTTTCGGAGAGTGCACCGGTCCGAAGCAGCCCCGTCTTCCATGGCACGACTGACCCTCATCACCAGTAACCGGCTGGAACGGCTCGTGGAAGGGCTGGCCCGTATCCTGGCTCAACCGTTGACCGAACCCCTTGCCCCGGATGTCGTCGTGGTCCAGAGCAAAGGCATGGAGCGGTGGGTTCGCATGGCCCTGGCACGGATAAACGGGGTCTGTGCAAACACGCTCTTCCCGTTCCCCAGGGCCTTTCTCCGGGACGTCTTCGGGAGATGCTTTCCAGACCGTGCGCCTTCTCCCCAATTCGATCCGGAAGTGATGACATTCCGCATCCTGGCACGCCTTGGCCGCCGCATCCGGGAGCCGGGCTTTGAAGCCCTCTCGGCCTACCTTCAAGGGGACGCCGACCCCTTGAAGGCCTACGGCATTTCCCGGAAAATCGCGCATCTCTTCGACCAGTACCTTGTCTTTAGGCCGGAAATGATCCTTTCCTGGGAGTCGGGGAAGGAGAAAGACTGGCAGGCGGACTTGTGGCGGGACTTGATCGGGCACGGGCCCCCATTTCACCCGGCCCGCATGTTCAAAGGCCTCGTGGAGGCCCTCCGGGCCCGAAAGGTCAGGATCCAGGATCACTTCCAGCGGATTTGCATCTTCGGTATCTCCTATCTTCCGCCCGTATACCTCCAGGTCTTTGCGGAGATGGGCCGGCAGGTGCCCGTCTACTTCTTCTTGATGAACCCCTGCCAGGAATACTGGTCGGACATCGTATCGGATTTTGAAGCAAGGCGCCTCCGGAAAGACTATCCCGAAGCCCGCGACGCCGTGCAAGCCCTGCACCTGGAACGGGGAAATCGATTGCTCGCCGCCTGGGGGGTCCAGGGAAAGCAGTTCTTTTCAGCCATCCACGCCCTGGAAGCCCGAGTGGAAGAAGACTTTCAGACGCCTGAAGGAAACACGGTCCTTTCCCGGATCCAAAAGGACATCCTCACCCTTTCGGAACCGGAACCCATCGCCTCCTTTGGCTCCGAAACGCAGAAGGGACTACGACCGGACCGTTCCCTTTGCATCCATGCCTGCCACAGTCCCCTGCGGGAAATGGAGGTGCTCCACGATTTCTTACTGGATCTTTTTGAATCCGAACCCGGACTGGCCCCACACGACATCCTCGTGATGGCGCCTGCCATGGAAACCTACGCCCCTGCCATCCAGGCCGTCTTCGGGGGAGGGTCCGGCGGCCGCCCCAAGATCCCCTTTCACCTGGCGGATCCGCGTATCGGCATGGAGGAAACAGTGGTGGCGGCGTTCTTGGCCTTGCTCTTGCTCCACGATACCCGTTTGGGAGCTGCCCAGGTTCTGGATCTCTTGGAGCATCCCCCCGTTCGGCGGCGTTTCCTGCTTTCCGAGGGAGAAGTTCAACGCATCGGACAATGGGTCAAAGAGACCCGTATCCGCTGGGGGATCGATGCCGCGGATCGCATGCGCTGGGGGCTTCCCGGTTCCGAGGAAAACACCTGGGAAGCGGGCCTCCAACGGTTGCTGATGGGATACGCCATCCGGAAAAAGGAAGAAAAAGACGTGGCCGGGATCTTGCCCCACGATGCCGTAGAAGGCGAATGGGCCACGGCCTTGGGCCGGTTCTTCGATTTTTTCGACAAGGTAACGTATTATCACCAGGCGTTTGAAAGCCCCCGGGATATGGGTACATGGGTCCGTTTATTCAACAAACTGCTCGATGAAACGCTATTTGCCGACGCGTCGGAGATGCAAGGCCTCTTTGCCGTCCGTGACGCCTTGAACCGTCTGGAGACGGTGGCCTCACACGCCGGATTCGAGGAGGCACTCCCCTTCCCGGTGGTCCGCGCCTTCCTGAAGGAACATCTGGGCAGGGAAAGGGAAGGGGCCCGGTTCGCCTCGGGGGGCGTGACCTTCTGCACCCTGCTTCCCATGCGAAGCATTCCGGCCCGGGTGATCTGTCTTGTCGGGATGAACGACGGCGCCTTTCCCCGGGAAGACTTCTCCCTGACCTTCGACCGCATGGCGTTGCACCCCAGAGCCGGAGACCGTTCCCGCAGGCGGGATGACAAATACCTTTTCCTGGAGGCCCTCCTTTCGGCGCGGCAATACCTCCATATCAGCTACGTGGGCATGAACATGAAAGACAATGCCTCCATGCCGCCCTCCGTCCTTGTGACCCAGCTTGTGGACTATGTCCGGGACGGCTACGGGATTGCCGAGGCCAACCTGGTGGTCCGTCACCGGCTTCATCCTTTTTCAAGGGACTATTTCAGGGACCATCCCGTATTGTTCAGCTATTCCCAAGACGACTTTTCCGCCGCAAAGGGCAGCCTCACCCGTTTTGTCGTTCCCCCGCCCTTCATGGAAGGCCCCTTGGCACCGCCTGACAGAACATTTGAATCCCTGGACCTGGAGGATCTGTGCCGCTTCTTCTGGAATCCACCGGCCTTTTTCATGAAAAACCGGCTCGGGATTCATCTTCCCGAAGAAGACCTCCCCCTGGAAGAGCGGGAACCGTTCCGGCTCGACGCACTGGAGGCCTTTCACCTGGTCCAGGCGCTGGTGGAAGCCTGCCTCAAAGGGATGCCTCCGGAAAAGCTGTACACCCTTTGGCGCCTCGAGGGACGCCTTCCCCATGGAAACGTGGGGAGGGTCCTTTTTCACCGGATCCACCAGGAGATTACGCCCTTTGTCCGGCAGATCAGAAACGCCTGCGGCGGTGCCGCGGAGGCGGAAGTCTCGGGGGAGTTCCGGCAAAACGGTATTTTCCTTTCCGGAAAGGTGACAGGCATTTACGGGAACTTTCTGGTAAGATACCGGTATGTCAAGGCCCCCGGGAAAGACCTGCTGGATACATGGATCCGATATCTGTTTTTTTCCAGCCTCTTTCCGGAAAGGGCCCAAGGGGCCGTGACCCTTTCCAAAGACAAGATGTTTCGGTTCCGAGCCGTTTCCAACGCGGCATCCCTTCTGGAATCCCTCCTTGCCTTATATCGAGAAGGGCTCTCGAAGCCCCTTTCCCTTTTCCCCCAGGCCTCCTTTGAATATGCCCGGCAGCGGTTCTATAACGGCACCTCCAACGCAGAAGCCCTCAATCGGGCAAGAAAGAAGTGGATCGGAACCGAAATTTTTCCCGGAGACGCCGGAGACCCTTACATTGAGCGCTGTTTTCGGGGCATTGCCCCCCTGGAGGGCCGGTTCGAAGCGCATGCAGAAAGGGTCTTTTCCCCCTTGTTCGAACATCTGGAAAAAGGCAACGCCCCAACATGAAGGCGCTGGATATCCGCACCGTCCCCCTGGAAGGAACCGTCCTCATCGAAGCCAGCGCCGGCACCGGGAAGACCTGGTCCATCACCGGGCTTTTTTTGCGCTTTCTCCTTGAAAAACGACTGGGGGTGGATCAGATCCTTGTGGTCACCTTCACCAACGCCGCCACCGAAGAGTTGCGGATCCAGGTCCGCAACCGTCTCCTTAAAGCCCGGCAGGCCCTGGCCGCAGGCCGGTCCCCCGACAAGGACGCGCTCCTGCAATTTTTGGTTCAGCGGTATTTTCGGGATCCCGGCGCCCTGGAGATCCTTTCCGACGCCCTTCGTGAATTCGACCGGGCCGCCATATTCACCATCCACGGCTTCTGTCACCGTCTCTTGCAGGAATGGGCCTTTGAGACCGGCGCCGCATTTGACACGGAACTGGTCACCGATCCCTTGGCCTTCATCCAGGAAGTGTGTGACGATTTCTGGCGCCGCCGCCTCTATGCGGCCCCCCCCGAGTTCGTGGGCTACTGTCTGGAACGGATGAAAGGCCCGGAGGCGCTTTTTTCAATGCTCATCGAAATCCGTTGGCCCGACATCCGTGTTGTGCCCCGTGTCCGAAACGCCCCCCTTTCGGGCCTGGACCCCTTCCGCAGCCTCTTGAACCGGGTGAAGAGGGCCTGGCCGAAATGCCGGGAGGCGGTCACCGCCTGCCTCACCGACGCTTCTTTGAACCGGCACCGCTACAGTCAAAAGCGGGTTTTTAACCTGATCAACTACCTGGACTTTCTGGCCGGCTCCGAGGCCTCCGGGTTTCCCCTGCCGGAAGACTTTGTCCACTTGACCCCGGAGCGCCTGCAAGCGGGCACGAAAAAGGGGAAACGCACCCCCACCCACCCCTTCTTTGATCTGTGCAAGGCCCTTCAAGAGGCCGCCCATATCCTGAAAAATGAGATGGAAAAGGCATTCGTCCTTTTGAAGACAGATTTTTTCCGTTTCGCCGAGACTGAACTGGCTGCAAGGAAACGCCGCTTTCGGCTTCAATTCTATGAAGATCTCCTTTTGGCCGTCAGAAACACCCTGCGAAGCGGGAGCGGGCGGCGCCTGGTGCATGCCGTGGCCAAGACATACCAGGCGGCCCTGGTGGATGAATTCCAGGATACCGATCCTATCCAGTACGAAATCTTTTCCAGGCTCTTTTCAAGACCCGGCCAGGCCCTTTTCATGATCGGTGACCCGAAACAGGCCATATACGGATTCCGGGGGGCGGATCTCTTTTCTTACATGAAAGCCGCCAGGAAGGCCCGAAAAAGCCATACGCTCACCCGGAACTTCCGGTCCGTTCCCAAACTGGTCCAGGCGGTCAATGCGCTCTTTTCCCATGTGTCCCGACCCTTTCTTTTTGAGGAGATTCCCTTTCATGCCGGGAGTGCGGCAAAAAAAGAAGACCCCACAGATGGATCCGATTCCCCCCCGTTCAAGATTTGGTATGTGCCGGGACGGGACGGCAAACCTGTGGGGAAAACCGAGGCGGTGGCAGCCATTTCCGAGGCCGTGGCCGACGAAATCGTGTCCCTCGTGGACGGCGGCCAGTTTCAGGAAAAGGAGATCGCGGTCCTGGTGCGAACCCATCGCCAGGCGCGGATCGTCAAGCAGGCCTTGACGCAACGTCGGATGCCGGCGGTTCTGTTCAGCGATGAAGACGTTTTTCGGTCCCGTGAAGCCGTCGAACTGGAGCGCCTCCTTTCCGGGATCCAGGACCCCTTGAATCCGTTTCGGGTCCGTGCCGCCCTGGCCACGGACCTGGCGGGATTCACCGCAGGCGAGCTGGATCCTGAAAGCACGGGGAACAAGACCCTGGAGGCGGCCCTAGCCCGGTTTCAGGAATATCACACCCTCTGGCGCAAACAGGGATTTATCCCCATGTTTGCACGGTTCATGGAACAGGAAAGGGTCAAGGCGCGTCTGATCCGGTATCCGGACGGGGAAAGGCGTTTGACCAACCTCATGCACCTTGCGGAGCTCCTCCAGGAGGCCTCCGCCTCACACCCCTTCACCATGACAGGCCTCTTGAAATGGTTCTCCATAAGGCGCAGCCCCCATGCGCCGGGGGTGGAGGCCCATCAGCTGAGGCTGGAAAGCGATGAAAACGCGGTGACGATACTCACCATGCATCGCAGCAAGGGACTGGAGTTTGGCGTGGTTTTCTGTCCCTTTGCATGGGAAAACGCCTCGGGAAAGGAGACCGCGTTGACCTTCCATGATCCGGATTCGGACTTTCCTCTGGTGATGGTGATGGACCTGGATCCCGGCAGCCATCCCAAAGGCCGCTTCCTGGCCCAAAAGGAACGCCTGGCCGAAAACATCCGGCTCCTTTACGTGGCCTTGACCCGGGCAAAACAGCGATGCTACCTGGTCTGGGGAAAAATCGCTGCGGCCCGGTCTTCGGCCATGGTCTACCTTTTCCACCACCGCACCCACGCGGATCTCAACGACCCGGAAAGGCTTCCCGAAGAAATCCTGAAAAGGACTTTTGACAAAAAGGATGACGCGGCATTCCGGTCGGATTTGCAGGCCCTTGCGGACAAGTCCGGCGGGAGCATCGCTGTCTCCGAACTGCCCCAAGGAAAAAAGACGAGGCGTTCCGTTAGTCAGGACACCCCCCCCTCCCTTTCCGTACGGCCCTTTTCAGGGTCCATTCCCCCTGGATGGAGGGTCTCCAGCTACTCTTCCCTCATCACCGGGGTCTCGGAGCCGGCAGAAGACAAGGATGAGGATGCTCTTGGACAATGGGAAGCCCCGGGGGCCTGCGATTATGAAAATCTTTTTACTTTTCCGGCGGGAGCCCAAGCCGGCCGGTTTTTTCATGCCTTCTTTGAAAGCCTCGACTTTTCCGTGCCCCCGGTTCAACAGACCGCCTTGGCCGAGACCCTGCTTTCGGGTTTCGGCTTCGACCCTTCCTGGAAAGACGCCGTTTGCAACGCTGCAACCCGTGTTCTCTCCACGCGCCTTGCGGCGGATCAAGGCGAATTGATCCTTTCGAGGCTGTCGCCCCGGGAAAGAATTCATGAGATGGCGTTCGATTTCCCGGTGAAGCGCCTCTCTCCAAAAACACTGGCGGCTGCTTTTGACGCCAAGACGAAAAAGGGAAGGGGAGGCGGTTTTTCAAGGCGCCTGGGAAACCTTGTTTTTTCTCCCTGGGAAGGATTCATGAGGGGATTCATGGACCTGGTGGCGTTTCAAGGAGGCCGATACTATCTCATCGACTGGAAATCGAATCTTTTGGGAAGCGGCCTGGAGGCCTATACCGGTCATCGTCTTTCTCAGGTCATGGAAGAAGCATACTACTTCCTCCAGTACCATCTTTATGTCCTGGCCCTTTACCGGTATCTGAAATTAAAAAACCCCTCCTTTTCCTACGAGAGGGATTTCGGAGGTGTTTTTTATCTCTTTATTCGGGGAATCCGGCCGGACCCCGACACCGGCATCTCCCAAACCGGGGTCTTTTACGATCTGCCCCGCAAAGAGAGAATCAAGACCCTGGAAAAGACACTGATGCCGGACCTTTGAAAGAGGACAAGCCCCTTGAACCCGTCCAAACCCTTTGAAGACCGACTCCTGGAGGCAGGCGTCCTTTCCAGGCTGGATG
Source organism: Desulfobacterales bacterium (assembly GCA_027025555.1). GTDB lineage: Bacteria > Desulfobacterota > Desulfobacteria > Desulfobacterales > UBA2156. The sequence continues at coordinate 30,529 of JALVQN010000174.1, read as the reverse complement.
TCCGTTTCGCACGCCTCATGCGCCGTCTTTCCGGAACAGGGGATTTCCCCTTTTTCCTGGCGGCGGCCCTGGTCAGCCGCGCCGTTTCAAGGGGAGATGTCTGCCTTGATTTGCATGAAGCGGCCGGACAGACGCTGGTGGAGGCAAAAGAAGGCTTTCCGGCCGTCGCCTGCCCTGAAGCCGGGTTGTGGATCCAATCCCTCAAAGAAAGCCCCGTGGTGGGAAGCGGGGAGGCGATGACCCCCTTGGTCCTGGATCCCGCCGGCCGATTCTATCTGCATCGGCTCTGGGAAGATGAAACCCTGCTTGCCGGTGCCATTCTTGAAAGGGCCCGGGCCCCCCTCATGGATATTCCCCCCTCCCGCTTGAAAGAGGCCTTGAAGCAGCTCTTCCCGAGAAAGGACGGGACATTCGATGTGTCTCAGGCCGCAGCCGCATGCATCGCCGCCACAAGGCGCCTCTGTGTCGTTTCCGGCGGGCCCGGAACCGGGAAGACCACCCTGGCGGCCAGGATCCTCTCCCTGCTCCTTATGCTCGATCAAGTCCGGCAATCGCGGATCCATCTGGCGGCGCCCACCGGGAAGGCGGCCGCCAGGCTCAAGACCGCCATCCGTTTGGCGAAAAAAACCCTGCCTGTCGGCGACGCCTTGCGGGCCATGATTCCGGAAGAGGCCACCACCCTCCATCGCCTCCTGGGAAGCATACCCGGCAGGCCCCACGTTCGCTTCGGGGAAAAGAAGCCGCTTCCGACCGATCTTGTCATGGTGGATGAAGCCTCCATGATCGATTTGCCCCTCATGGCCAAACTCTTTCGGGCCCTGCCGGAGACGGCCCGGATCGTCCTTTTGGGGGACAAGGATCAACTGGCTTCCGTGGAGTCCGGTCATGTATTGGGAGACATCTGCGAAGGACATTCCCCTGGAAGCTACTCAGGACAAGTGGCCCATGCCTTGGAAGCCCTTTTGGAGCTGCCAAAGGGCACCTTCGGGATTCGAAAGGGCAAAGAAAAGGGCCTTGCGGATTGCCTGATTTCTCTTGAAAAAAACTATCGATTCCAGGAAACCAGCGGCATCCGTCAACTGAGCCGGGCCGTAAAGAGGGGGGATGCGGATGGCGTCATGGCGGTGCTTCGATCTCAAGCCCACGGCGATATCCAGTGGGTGGGCGGAGACCGGAGCGCCCTGTTAAAAGAGGTCCTGGAAAATGCGGTTCTGGAAGGATTTGGGCCCTGCCTTCAAACGCGCCTGCCGGATGACGCCCTGGAAAAGATGGAACGCTTCAGGATCCTGTGCGCCCTCAACCGGGGGCCCTTCGGCGTGGAGACACTCAATGCCTTTGTCCAGAGGCGCCTCCAGCGCCGGGGATTGATGCCTCCCGGTGCGATACGGCAAGGCCCGGGATACGCGGGCATGCCCATCCTGATCACCCGCAACCATTACGAAACGCGGCTTTTCAACGGGGACACGGGACTCCTCTGGTTCGACCGTGAAAAGGGGTTGCATGCGATCTTTCCCGGAGTCGATGCGGGCAGGCGGGAAGTGCCCCTTTCCAGGCTCCCGGAGCACGAGGTGGCCTATGCCATGACGGTTCACAAGAGTCAGGGCTCGGAATTTGACGAGGTCCTCCTGGTGCTTCCGGACCGGCCCTTGCCGGTCCTCACCCGGGAACTCCTCTACACCGGGATCACGCGGGCCCGGAAACGGGTGTTCCTTTTGGGCGGCGAGGATGTGATCCGCCATACCGTGACTCAAAAGATTCAACGGCGCTCCGGGTTGAAAGAGGCCCTGTGGGGCTTTTAGAGCGTTCAATCTCCCTTTGTGTGGAAGAGATTCCCCCTTTTTCCCGCCTTGAGCCTCTTATGCGGCGTCGTGGCTTTTTTCCGGGAGGATCACAAATTCCGTATGGATCTGGGCCACCCCGCGGAGGGTGGCGGCCACCGAGCAATATTTGTCCTGGGAAAGGGCAATGGCCTGTTCCACGGCCTTGGGCGTGAGGCCCTCGCCGGAGAAGCGATAGGTCAAGTGGATTTTCCGAAACGTCCAGGGCGGCTCCGGGTCCTGTTCCGCGGTGCTTGCCACCTCCATGAATGAAAGCCGGATCCGTTTCTTCTTTAAAATCTGGACCACATCCACGGCGGAACAGGCAGAAAGGGCGATAAGGAGCATTTCAGAGGGCTTGACGCCGATGCCGTTCTTTTCCCCCGACAGAACCACCGAATGGCCCGTGGAGTCGATGCCCACAAAATGCTTTCCGTGCGTCCATCGCAAGGTTGTTGCAGCAGCCATTTTGCATCTCCTGTTTGGTTTATACAAGTTTGTTGTCCGGTATTTCCACATTTTTTAAGGAAAGGTCAACTGAAAAAGTACTTGCTGCTGCCCTTAGTCGTTAGAACATTAGAACAGATTTACCGCCCGCCATGTCGTATAAATCGGATTGAAAAGATCAGGAAAAAATTGCTTCACCTGGGTAGAAGATTTTTCTTGACACCGGGTCCGCCCAACTATAGGAAAAATCTTTCAAATCCAGCAGCTATAACTTCTTGGTTGAAAAGGAGGGTTTCATGAATCATTGTTCGGCAGCATCAAGTGGCCATGGATGGAAAAAGTGCATTCTCGCCGCGGCATGTATTGCAATGGTACTGACATTGGCGCCGTGGCAAAGCGCCCGCGCCGCTTCCGGTTCAACAGATGTTACCATTAATTTTCCAGACATCGTCATTCTCCACTATGTCAGATACTTAACCTTGACATTCACAGGGGTCAACGACGAAGAAGTTGATCAAGGGAGGGCGGCGGCAGCAGCAGCATTGGCTGATCCGGCATCTTTTGACGCAAATATGACACCCAGCGGCGGCACAACCTATCCCAACCCCATTCATGTCACGGTCCAACGTGTATGGGCGGTGCGCGGCATTACCCAAAGTGGACGAATCCGCGTTACCCCTCAAATCAACAATGCTGATGCAACTACTGCAAGCGGATCAAGAGCCACGATGATCAACCTGCAGGTACAGACTGGCAGTGTTACTGCCGGAGCTCCTATTGATGTAGATGTCCCGGGATTGTGGAATGCGGTTGTCGGTGATATTGTTTTTGATCTGGATATTTCCGGTGTGACAACTGCTGCTTCCCATACCGGTATGCAGTACACAATTGAAGCAACTTCTACCCCATAACATTTGACTCCATGTGTTTGGGCAAAAAAGCGCGGCCGTTCCGGGGTCTGCGCTTTATTGTCCTTTTCATCGCCGTCTTTTTTTCCCGGCCTTCAACGGGACAGGCGGAGTGCCCCCCTGGTTCCGATTTTCGCGCCCGCAATCAATACCACCGGAGTGTTTCCGTAGCCCGGCCTGATCTGGCAGTCAATGAATGCGATTACAGTGTAAGCATGGATCTGACCCTGCCGGCAGGAGATGCTGATATCCACATTTCCGGCGGCCACTTCAACCCCACTGTAACCATCCCCTTAGACCGCTGGCAGTGGCGGCTCCGTGTTCCGCGCCCAACCTCAATCACCGCCGGCGACTTGATTGTCGGGTACCAGGTTGTCGGCAGTGACGGCACCCCCGGTGTCTTCACTTCGGAACTGGATGCCGCTTCACACGTTGCCGTCACCGTGTCAACGCGTGAAATCCGTCAGCGGCAGGGGCGAAAAAGGCGAAGATTCCTGGGATATATCGACCTTCTTCTGGATTACACCCATGCGACACGCTCGGGACGTTATACCGGAACGATCACAGTATTCGTGGATTGCAGGTAAGTGGAACACTCATGAATCGTTTTTTACTTTTGTTTATCTTCCTGTTCCTGCTGCCCCTGCAGACCTGGTCAGGCGTTTTTGTCACAAAACCGGAAGGAATGGATGAACCCCCGGCCCAGATAGCCGCATCCCCGACGCGCATTGAGCTGAAAATCGGAAAAAGGCCTGCCAATGCTTCGGTAAAACTGTTCAACCTGGGTCACAAGCCTGTCACGGTATCCACCAGCGTCCAGCACTGGGACCTTGACAACAACAACAAAATACGGGTGATTGCGCCGACTCCCCAGTCACTGGACCAGTGGATGATCATCAATCCGGTTCAATTTACCATTCCCGGCGGCAAGTCCCAAACCGTGCGTCTGTCAATACGACCTCCTGTTGAACCGGATCAGGGCGAGCACCGGGGCATTATTTTTTTCAACCAGGTAGTACCCGATGATGAGCCCAGATCCGGGATACAGCTTACCTTCCGACTGGGAATAGTGGTGTACGGCCTGGCCGGAAAGATTGTCCGCACCGGTGAGCTGGGCGCAATTTCCTTTCACTCGCAACAGGGTACAGGAAGTATACAGATAGGTGTACACAGTACCGGAAATGCAGGTGTCCGCCTGGACGGTCAATATTCCATCTGGCGCAGGTCAGAATTTCCCGGCAGCGACAAGGTTCCCGTTTACAGGCTGGACGATAAGAAAGAAATCCGGAAAACCGTGCTGCAGGTGGGCAGGCTGACTCTTTTGCCGGTACTGCCCGGGACCCGCCGTACCCTGTCCACTCCCGTGCGTTTACCGTCAGAAGCGGGAGACTATATTCTGTTTGTGCAGGGAAAACTCGGTGATACGGCATTCAAACGACAGTTTTCCTTCTCTGTTGACCGGCAATGAACAGATGACGGCAAAACCCCGTTGCACCGGGAAGCTGCTTGTCAAGCCTGTACCATGTCCCAAAACCCGAAATTGATGGCATGTTGCAGATGGCTTTCCGGTTTTGTCTTTTTCAGAAATGTCGGCGAAGAGAAATCAGAAATCTCTGCGTCCTTGCAGCAGCAGTGTTGTTTACCGAGCTGTTTCCGGCAGACACGGTCTTTTCCAGGCAACTTTCAGACGTGGAATTGTTGCTGGCCGGCATCTTCATCAATGGCGTTGAAAGCGGAAATGTGGATGGATATCACAGGTCACGCCGGGAATTCTGGCTTTCCCTGGAGGACCTGCAGCGGGCGACCGGCTTAGAGGCAACCGGGCAGGGCGACACCCTGCTCTTCAAAACGCCCATCGGCCGGGCAGAACTCGCATGGGATGAAGTGTGGCTGCTTGATGGCAGAGCCTATCTTTCCTTTTCCCAGCTGTGGCAATTGCTCAGGATCAAAGCTACTTTCGATCAAGCCCGCTATGGATTCATGCTGGATGTCCCATGGCGTCCCGGTTCTCTTTTTTATGATGAAAAAAAGATCAGAGAAGCGCGCATGGCACGAATACCAGACGTGGAGGCACCGGACTCCAGCCTGGGTTTTCTCCGTCTGCGCTCCGATTACGACCGACAGTTTGATGACGGAAAAGACACCTGGGTGAATACCCTGGACAGCGGTGGTGCCCTGGGCAAGGGCACATGGCTGCTGGGACTGCGTCAGCAGGACGAAGATGAAATCAGGCTGAATCGCTATTTCTGGAATCGGGTGCTGGAGAAGAATGCATTCCGAGTGGGTACAAGTTATATCGACCTGGGTTTGCTGCTGGACAGTTTTTATTACACCGGCATACAGTGGGCTTACAGCAACCGGGATATCAGCAGTTATACGGATTTCGCAACCGACTTGAACTTTGACAGTTTCCTGCGTGACGACCTGGATGTTCAGCGGGATATCATTCGTGATGATGGGCCGGCAGGCGGGATTGCCGAACTGCGCATCAACAATACACCCGTTGCCCGGGTACGGGTCAACCTGAACGGTCACTACGAATTTCGAAACATCCCCGTACGTAAAGGCAGTTTCCAGCTGACACAGGTGTATCTGTATCAGCGCACCCTGAATGACCCGCCCAAGATCATCAACCTGACCCGATCGGCAATCCGGCAGATGCTTGCCAGTGGAGAATGGTTGCTGCGGGCCGGAGCAGGAGAAAGCGGCAACAGTCTGTATGATGATTACGGAACCCCCTCGAAAGGCAATGCCTCGGGCTTTCTGCTCGCACGCCATGGAATGAGCGACACCCTGACCTTTCAGGGTGTGGTCCAATACAACGCTGAGCAGGGGCGGGAAGCAATGCTTGGCTTTCGCCTGGGTCTTGGACAAAACTGGGCCTGGGCCCTTGACGTGTCTGACCGGGAGGGAAAATCCGGTTTATCGTCTGAACTGGAGGGAACGGCAGAAAATTGGGATTTCCGGTTGCGTTCCAACTGGTATGGTCAGGAGTACCGCAGCAACCTCCCGGCCAGTAGTTACGACAACTACCTCCGCACCTTTTACGGATGGTCTGAATCACTCCGTATCGGCCTGGTCGGGAGATATTCAAGGGACACACATGAAACGGAAACAACCTTCCTGAAACCGGGAATGTACTGGTACCCATTAACCGGTTTCACCATCAGTGGAGAACCTAATCTTGATGGCGAGTACCGAGTTCGGGCCTGCTGGTATATGAACCCGCTGTCCCGACTGTCCGCAACGTATGAAAACAACCGGTACAACCTGGCCTATGATTATCACCACGAAGGCAGGATTTTCAGTCAATCGGGTTTTGACTATGATCAGGATCAGGATGAACAGCGTATATACACCAGCCTGGGCTGGTACCTTGACGACAATCGATACAACTACCTGCAGGGGGGATTAAGCCATAATGGTGAATCTGCCGGATATTTTATTTCCTGGAACCGTATGTTCACCCCTGGTATCGAATTGAAGCTTGAACTTCAGGATAAGTACAGAACCTTCCCCCTTGATGATAATGAAAACGGCTTTCGTGTTTTTGCCTCCCTGCGGATTGACCTTGGCATTTCAGGGAGCCAACTGGTTCCGACCGACAATCGTCGGATCAACTTCTCCAGGGGGGGGATTTCCGGTTTCCTGCGCGATCAGAAAGGGAACAGGATAGAGGTGGAAGGTGTTGCCGTGCGTGTCAACGGCCGCAGGCTGCCTCAGTATCAGGCCGGAGGTGCTTTTTACGTGGGCAACCTGTCTCCTGGTATCTATGAACTGGAAATCGACGAAGCAAAGCTGCCCATCGAATATGTGCCAATAAAAAAACGTTATCTTGTCGAAGTTGTACGTGCTGCCGTCACAACTGTAAACTTTATAATGCAGGCAAGATACGGCTTTTCCGGAAAGGTGACCACACAGGAAAATACACCGGTTGCCAATGCATTGCTGCAGGTGGTAAACGAATCAGGCGAGAAGGTTGCAGAGGCGCGGAGTGGCCGGTTTGGTTACTATCGCACAAATGCGTTAAAGCCGGGTGTGTACCGGGTCAGAGTCATAAAAATTGATAAGCAGCCGTTGCCTGAGCCCTATAGGGAAATCCAGGTGGAGATTAAGGATGACTATCTGTTTGGACAGGATATACAATTGCAAACTTCAGGGCATTGGTAAGAATCAGGGCGATATCATCTATTTGTTTTTTTGCGACTCGATTTAAAACCCGGGAATTTGCCGATCCATACCGGATCTTGGGGGCTTGCCTCTTTCTTGAATTTGCTATATCATCACCTTTTGGAAAACCCTCTTAGGGATTCTGAAAGCGCATGCGCGTGGGAATGGGATACGACGTCCACCGGCTGGTGGAAGGCAGGCCGCTGATCCTCGGCGGGGTTGCGATCCCCTTTGAAAAGGGGCTCATGGGCCACTCCGATGCCGATGTCCTGTTGCACGCCGTCTGCGACGCGCTTTTGGGCGCCGCCGGCCTCGGGGACATCGGGATGCACTTTCCGGACAGCGATCCGCGCTATAAGGATATCTCGAGTATCACCTTGCTGGCAAAGGTCATGGGGCGGGTCCGGGAGGCCGGTTATCGTATCGCCAATCTGGATGCCGTGGTGACGGCTCAGGCGCCCCGGCTTTCCCCGTTCCGGGAGGCCATGGTGGACAGCATCGGCCGGGCCCTGGGCCTGGAAGCGCATCGCATCAACATCAAGTTCACCACCACCGAGAAACTGGGGGCCATGGGGAAAGGGGAAGGCATGGGGGCCCTGTGCGTGGCCCTTTTGGAAAATCCCCCCTGATTGGAAAAACGCATGGGTATCCGCATTTATAATACACTCACACGGAAGAAAGAGCCTTTCGAACCCGCGGAGCCTGGAAAGGTCCGCATGTACGTGTGCGGGCCCACGGTCTACGATGCGTGCCATATCGGCCACGCCCGGTCCATCGTGGTTTTCGACGTCATCGCCCGCTATTTCCGTGCCCGGGGTTACGAGGTGACCTACGTCCGGAACTTTACCGACATCGACGATAAAATCATTCGGCGGGCGGCGGAATCGGGCACGGATCCAAAAGCCCTGGCAGAACGGTACATCCATGAATTTTATAAGGACATGGATACCTTGAAGGTCGCGCGGGCCACGGTGGAGCCCCGGGCCACCGAGCACATCCCGCAGATTCTCCAGGTCATCCAACGCCTCGTTGAAAAGGGCGTCGCCTATGCCGTGGACGGGGATGTCTTTTTCTCGGTGGAGGCCTTTCCCGGCTACGGGAAGCTGTCCGGCCGGAAGCTTGAAGACATGGAAGCGGGCGCCCGGGTGGATGTGGACGTGCGCAAGCGCAACCCCCATGATTTCGCCCTCTGGAAATCCTCCAAGCCCGGGGAGCCCTCTTGGGACAGCCCCTGGGGTCCCGGGAGGCCGGGCTGGCACATCGAGTGCTCGGCCATGAGCATGGCCTACCTGGGGAAGACCTTCGACATCCACGGCGGGGGGAAGGACCTGATCTTTCCGCACCATGAAAACGAAATCGCCCAGTCCGAAGCCGCCTTTGGCCGACCCTTTGTCAAATACTGGGTGCACAACGGCTTCGTGAACATCAATCAGGAAAAGATGTCCAAATCCCTGGGGAATTTTTTGTTGATCCGGGACTTGCTCCAAACCTTTCATCCCGAAGCCCTCCGGCTTTTCCTGCTTTCCAGCCACTACCGGAGCCCCATCGATTTCACGCCCCGGCACATGGAAGAGGCAACCGCCGGCCTGGACAAGCTTTACGCCCTCCTTGAACGGGCCCGGACCATGGGCATTGACACCGCTGTGCCCTCAAAAGAGGCCTCGGGAAAAGACTGGCGACGCTTTTGTGACGCCATGGACAACGATTTCAATACGGCCCAGGGAATCGGCGTCCTCTTTGAGGCGGCAAGGCGCCTCAACCGGCTTGTCGATGACACCAAAGATCCCGGGGATGAGGCCTTCCGACGCCGGGTGCACCAGGAGATTGGAGATCTCCTGAGGATCGGACAGGTCCTGGGGATTCTGACCGAATCGCCCCGGGCCTATTCCAGGGCCCGTCAGACGATGCTCCAAAAGGCAAAAGGGATCGACCCCCATGTGGTAGAGGCCCTGGTGGCCCAACGGGCGGCCGCCCGAAAGGCCAGGGACTGGGACAGGGCCGATGCCATCCGTCGGGAACTGGAGGCCATGAACATCCTCTTGGAGGATCGTCCGGATAAGACGGTCTGGAAGATCAAGTAGAGCCTTTCCCCCATGGCGGCTTTCAAGCTGATTTCCCGGTTCGCTCCCAAAGGGGACCAGCCCAAGGCCATTGCGGCCCTGTGCGAATCCATTGCATCGGGAAAGCGGCATCAGGTCCTTTTGGGAGTGACCGGGTCGGGCAAAACCTTCACCATGGCCCATGTCATCGCAAAGATGCAACGGCCCACTCTCGTCATCGCTCCCAACAAGACCCTGGCGGCACAGCTCTTCCACGAATTCAAGGGCTTCTTTCCTGAAAATGCCGTGGAATACTTCGTCAGTTACTATGATTATTACCAGCCGGAAGCCTACCTCCCCGCCACCGATACCTATATCCAGAAAGATTCCTCCATCAATGAAATGATCGACAAGATGCGGCACTCGGCCACACGGTCCGTGTTGACCCGGCGGGATGTCATCGTGGTGGCCAGTGTCTCGTGTATCTTCGGCCTGGGGGCCCCGGAGGATTACCTGGGCATGCGGGTGGACCTGGAAAAAGACGCCACGGTCTCCCGGGAGCGGCTCCTGGCCGATCTGGTGGCCATGCACTACACCCGGAACGATGTGGACTTTCACCGGGGTGTGTTTCGGGTGCGGGGAGACCGGGTGGAGATCTTCCCGGCCTATGAAGAAGACCGGGCGATCCGCGTGGCGTTTTTCGGCGACCAGATCGACCAGATCGCCGAGATCGATCCCCTGCGGGGCGTCACCAAGAGACGCCTGGAGAAGGTTACCCTCTTCCCTGCCAGCCATTATGTCACGGAAAGGAACCGGACCCTGAGGGCCGTGGAGGCCATCAAGGCGGAATTGAAGGCACGCATCGAGGCGTTCAGGAGACAAGACAAGCGCATCGAGGCGCAACGCATTGAAGAGCGCACCCAGTACGACCTGGAGATGATCGCCGAGCTGGGATACTGCACCGGCATCGAAAACTACTCCCGCCATTTCACCGGGAGGCGGCCGGGAGAGCCTCCCCCCACCCTCCTGGACTACTTCCCCAAAGACTTTTTGCTTTTCATCGATGAAAGTCACATGGCCGTTCCCCAGCTTCACGGCATGTACCACGGGGATCGCTCCCGGAAAGAAACCCTGGTGGCCTATGGGTTCCGTCTCCCTTCGGCCCTCGACAACCGGCCGCTGACCTTCGAAGAATTCGACGCCCGCATCCCCCAGGTGGTCTTTGTCTCGGCCACACCCGCCGAGTATGAGCTGGAACAGGCCCAAGGCGCCGTGGTGGAACAGATCGTAAGGCCCACCGGCCTCGTGGATCCCGAAATCGAGGTGAAAAGCGCCCGAAACCAGGTGGACGATCTCTTCCAGGAGATCCTGCTGCGGACCCGGGAAGACGCGCGCATCCTGGTGACCACCCTCACCAAAAGGATGGCCGAAGACCTGACGGAGTACCTTTCAGACCTGGGCATCCGTGTGCGCTATCTCCATTCGGACATCGGGACGCTGGAGCGGATGGAGATCATCCGGGAACTGAGGATGGGGAAATTCGACGTCCTGGTGGGGATCAACCTCCTCAGGGAGGGGTTGGACATCCCCGAAGTCTCCCTGGTGGCCATTCTCGACGCGGACAAGGAGGGCTTCTTGCGTTCCCGGCGCGCCCTGATTCAGACCTTCGGCAGGGCGGCCCGGAACCTGAAGGGGAAGGTCCTGCTCTATGCCGACGGGATGACCCGGTCCATGCAGGAGGCCATTGAGGAGACCCGGCGCCGCCGGGCCATCCAGATGGCGTACAACCGCGCGCATCAGATCACCCCGGAGAGTGTGGAAAAGGAGATTCCCCACATTTTCGAGACCGTCTGCGAAGCCGACCCAGTGACGGCGGCACCGGTACGGGAAGCCCCGGTGGATTACGGCAACCCCGACGCGTGGGAGCAGCACATCGCCGCCCTTGAAGCGGAGATGAAAGCCGCGGCGGCGGATCTGGCCTTTGAAAGAGCCGCCCAGTTGCGGGACCGGATTTCGGACCTGAAAAAGCGCCTGGTGTTCGAGTGGTGAGCGCAAAAAAGACCCGGACCTCAAAAAAGAGCGACGCCCTACAGGCGCAGCTTTCCCGCCTGCCCGAATCGCCGGGGGTCTATCTCATGAAGCGTTCCTCCGGCGAAATCCTGTATGTGGGAAAGGCCCGGAACCTCAAGAAGCGGGTCTTGACCTACTTCTCGGGCACCCCCCGGTTCGATCCCAAGACCCGGGTTTTGATCCGGCAGATCCGCGCCTTTGAAACCATCCTCACCGAAACGGAGCAGGAGGCCCTGCTCCTGGAGGCGAATCTCATCAAGCGCCACCGGCCCCGGTATAACGTCTTCCATAAGGACGACAAACGGTATCCCTCCCTGCGCCTCGATCCAAAGGCGTCGTATCCGGCATTGGAAGTCGTCCGGCGCATCCGGAAGGACGGGGCCCTCTATTTCGGCCCATTCTCGTCGGCTCAAGCGGTGCGGGAGACCTTGAAGGTCATCCATCGCACGTTCAAGCTTCGAAAATGCAAAACCCACCCCCTCAAGCCAAGGCCGCGGCCCTGCCTCAACTACCAGATCAATCAATGCCTCGCACCTTGTGCCCGTCAGGTATCTGAAAGCGCCTATCGAAAGATTGTGGATGAAGTGGTGTTGTTCCTCAAAGGCCGCACGCCCCAGCTCCTGGCCGCCATCCAAAAGGAAATGGAAGAAGCCTCCCGGCGACTGGCCTTTGAGGAAGCCGCCGTTCTCAGGGACAAGATGCTGGCCCTCAAAAAAACCCTGGAAAAGCAGGTCTCCGTCTGCACGGACTTCAAGGACCGGGACGTCTTTGCCATCTCCCGCATGGCGGATTTGGCCGTGGTCACGCGGCTTCACATCCGGGGTGGATTCCTCTTGGGAACGCAACACTTCGAGTTCACCCACACCCTGGGGACCGATGCCGAGGCCCTGGGCGCCTTCGTCCGGGGCTATTACGAAAAGGGGCATTTCATCCCGGAGGAGGTGGTGACGGCGGTGGCCCTGGAAGAAGGGGATTTCATCGAAAGGGCGCTCTCGGCCGACAAGGGCAGGCGGGTGCGGATCCTCACCCCCCGCCGCGGCGAAAAGGCGCGCCTGGTGGGCATCGCAGTCCAGAACGCCCAAAACCGGTTGAAGGCCCTGGCCGAGGCCGAGGCCTCGGACCTGGATCGGCTCTTAAGGCTTCAACGGCGGCTGGGCATGCCCCGGCTCCCCGGACGCATCGAATGCATCGACAACTCCACCACCTTCGGCGCGGCGCCGGTGGCAAGCATCGTGGTCTTTGAAAAGGGACGGCCCAAGCCCGGTGCGTACCGCCGTTATCGGATCCGCACCGTGTCCGGTCCCGACGATTACGCCTTCATGAAGGAGGTCCTTCACCGCCGCTTTGAAAACGCCGCGGAAAAAGACTTCCCAGATTTACTCATGGTGGACGGCGGGAAGGGACAACTGAACGTGGCCGCCGCCGTGGCCCGGGAGCTGGGCCTGGAGAAGGCCTTTTCGATCGTCGCCATCGCCAAAAAAGATCGGGAGAAGGGCGAAACGGAAGATAAAATCTACACCCTTCACCGGGCCGATCCCGTCCGTTTCGGCCGGGAGGTGGACCTGTTGCACCTGCTTGAGCGCATCCGCGACGCGGCCCACCGTTTTGCCGTCGCCTTTCACCGGAAGAGACGGCGGGCCCGGGCCCTGGGTTCCGTCCTGGACAGTGTCCCCGGGGTGGGCGAAAAACGCAAACGCCTCCTCTTGACCCGCTTCAAGGGGATCGAAGGCCTCCGGAAGGCGTCCCTCGAAGAGATCGCAGGCCTTCCCACCATGACGGAAAAAACGGCCCGGGCCGTCCTGGAGACCCTCAAGGAAAAGCAGGACAAGCCATCCGAAAGAGGCGCCCTTTAAAGCCTCTTCAGGACATCCACCAGTTCCCGGACAGCGTCGGCGGATTTGTTGAGGGCCGCCTGCTCGGCATCGGTGAGGCGGATCTGGATGACCTCTTCAATCCCCCGGGCCCCCAGCTTCACCGGGACGCCGATGAAGAGGCCGTGGATGTCGTATTCGCCTTCCAGGTAAGCGGCGCAGGGAAGAATTTTCTTTTTATCCTTCAGAATCGACTCGGCCATCTCCACGGCGGCCGAAGCCGGGGCATAGTAGGCGCTTCCGGTCTTTAAGAGGCTGACGATCTCTGCACCGCCGTTTGCGGTGCGCTCAACCAGGGCGTCGATGCGATCCCGGGGGAGGAGTTCGGTGATGGGGATCCCGGCCACCGTGGAGTAGCGGGGAAGGGGGACCATGGTGTCCCCGTGGCCTCCCAGGACAAAGGCATGGGTGTTTTCCACCGAAACGTTCAGCTCCATGGCGATGAAGGCCCTGAAACGGGCCGAGTCCAGGACCCCGGCCATACCCATGACCCGGTTCTTGGGGAAGCCGCTGGTTTCAAAAGCCACATGACACATGGCGTCCAGGGGATTGCTGACAATGATCAGGACGGCATCGGGCGAAAACCGGGCCACCGCCTCGGTGACGTTCTTGACGATCCCGGCGTTGGTGCTGATGAGATCGTCCCGGCTCATGCCGGGTTTCCTGGGGATTCCCGCGGTGATGATGACGATGTCCGAGCCTTCCGACGCCTCATACCCGTTGCTGCCCACGAGGCGGGCGTCATGCTTTTCAATGGGGGCCGCCTCGGCGAGATCCAGGGCCTTGCCCTGCGGGACCCCTTCAATGATGTCGATCAACACCACATCACACAACTCCTTTTCCGCCAGACGCTGAGCCGCCGTGGCGCCCACGTTGCCGGCCCCGACCACTGTTACTTTCTTGTCCATGTGCTTCTCCTTGACTCAAAAAGGGGATTCAACCCAATGCCCGGGATCCGGAAGGACTCCCTCACAGATCCTGGAAGGCACCTTTTTCCAATGACATGCTTTAGATTCAGGGTATTTATCTTTTGTCTTTTCGAATTTGTCAACCGATCCGTACGCTTTGCATATTGACAGGGGAGGGGAAACAGGGATAAAGGCTCTCGTTGGATGGAAAGAGCCATGAAGATCGGCGTTATTTCAGATACCCACCTCCACGAACCCGACCAGGGGTTGCTGCAGCTGACCCAAACCGTATTCAGGGAGGTTCAGATGGTCCTTCATGCGGGCGACCTGACGCATCTGGCGGTCCTGGAGGCGTTTGCGGATAAAGACGTGGTGGCCGTGAGCGGCAACATGGACGGCCTGGAGGTGAACCGCCGCCTGAAAGAGAAGGAAGTGATCCAGGCAGGGGGCTTCCGGATCGGGTTGATCCACGGTTGGGGATCCGGGAGGGGACTGGAAGAGCGTGTCCGAAAGCGCTTCCAGGGGGTGGACGCCATCGTCTACGGGCACAGCCACCAGGCGTCCAATCACGTCGAGGGGGATGTCTTGATGTTCAACCCGGGCGCCTATGCCGGGAGCCTCTTTTTCCATTCGGGCCGCTCCGTGGGTATCCTGCACATCGGAGACGCCGGCATCAAGGGAGAGATCCTTCCCCTGTGAAGGGGAGGGGACGCGCAATGGAAGCGACGCCTTAAAGGAGGAGTCCATGGAATCCACTGTCTTTGAAACCGATTTTCCGGACTTGACCCTCATGAAAAAGGGAAAGGTCCGGGATATGTATGACCTGGGTGAGGCCTTGCTCATGGTGGCCACGGATCGGATATCCGCTTTTGATGTGGTCATGCCCGATCCGATTCCCGACAAGGGAAAGATCCTGACCCAGATTTCCCTGTTCTGGTTCAAGACCTTGAGCCCCATCGTGGACAACCACCTGATTACCGCCGACGTGACGGCCTATCCCGAGGCATGCCGACCCTATGCAAAGACCCTCCAGGGGCGGAGCATGCTGGTGAAAAAAACCACCCCCCTTCCCATCGAGTGTGTGGTGCGCGGCTTTATCACCGGGTCCGGCTGGAAAGCCTATCAGGAGACGGGCAGCGTCTGCGGAATCCGCCTCCCGGAAGGCCTGAAAGAATCGGACCGCTTGCCCGAGCCCCTCTTCACGCCTTCCACCAAAGAAGAAATCGGCAGGCACGATATCAATATCGATTTTCAAGAAGCGGCCCGGCGCATCGGAGATTCCCTGGCCGAAAGGGTCCGGGACATCAGCCTCCAACTGTACCGCACGGGGGCGGCCCTGGCGGAAGAGAGGGGAATCCTCATCGCGGACACCAAGTTCGAGTTCGGACTTTCGGGGGACCGGCTCCTCCTCATCGACGAAGTGCTGACCCCCGATTCTTCCAGATTCTGGCCCAAAGCCGCTTACCGGCCCGGCGGCCCCCAGAAGAGCTTCGACAAGCAATACCTGAGGGACTATTTGACGTCCATCCGGTTCAATAAAAAACCCCCGGGGCCGTCTCTTCCTCCTGAAGTCATTGAAAATACCCGGGCCAAATATATCGAAGCCCTTGAACAGTTGACCGGGGAACCCCTTGACACCTGAGTGTAAAGCGCCCGTCTCCCCAAGGCCCCTGTGGACCCAAGTCCATGTACCGCTGGAAAGGATCGATCTCAGGGACACCACCTATCAGATCCGCACGCAACCCTGCACCGAGGCCCTGGTGGCGTCCATCGAGGCCTGCGGCCTGATCAATCCCCCCCTCCTGCGAAAACAGGGGGAAAGGTTTTCGATCATCAGCGGATTCCGGCGGGTGGCGGCCTGCCGCAGATGCGGATTCCATCGGGTCCAGGCCCGGCTCGTCTCCCCGGACCTGGATGAAGCGGATTGCATCCATATGGCCGTGGCGGACAACGCCTTCCAGGGGACCCTGAACCCGGTGGAGATTTCAAGGGTGGTGCGCCTTTTTTCAAGATGCCACCCGGACCCCGGGCAAATTGGAAAGGCCTCCACACGGGCAGGGGTGCCGCTTCATGGGGCCATGGTGGAAAAGTTCATGAAGGTGAGCCGTCTCCCGGACCCGGTCCAGGAATCTCTGGCCCGCGGCGCCCTCACCCTTTCCGTGGCCGAAACCCTTGCGGATCTGGGTCCTGAGGCCGCACAGGCCCTGAACAGGCTTTTTACACGCCTGAAATTGGGGTTTCAGCTGCAGCGTGAAATGATCCGTCTGACAACTGAAATCGCCCGGCGGGAAGATCTGGATCTCATGGAGGTCTTGCAGGCGCCGGATCTGGCAAGGATCCTTGAAAAAGAGAACGGGGACCGGGTTCAAAAAACCCGGCAGATCCGCTGGTACTTGAAAAAACGCCGCTTCCCCCACCTGACGGAAAGGGAAGCCGCCTTCAAAAAGTGCCTCAAGGCGCTGAAATTGGGGCCCGGCGTCTCGGTTTCGCCCCCCGCCGATTTCGAAGGCCGCACCTTTTCCCTCACCCTCCGGTTTGACAGCCCTGACGCCCTTTCCCACGGGAAAGCCGCCCTGGACCGCATCTTAACCGACCCGGATTTCAAAAGGTTTTTCAGTACGTAACGGCAAAAGGAAGCTTTTCTTCGGCCCGCCTCCGGAAGCACGCAAAAAGGCCGCTTTCCTCTTCCGTGTCACCGGGGGAAAAGGGGCACGACGATCATCTCCACGAAAAAATAGGTGATCAAGGTGAGGCCTGCGGCGAGCAGAGCCACCCCGTAAAAAGAATGGATCCGGTGGCGCCGCCGCGACTGATCGTCGTAAAATATGTATTTTCCACATTTGATGCACAGCATCTTGGAAATCGTCATCGTGGACGTGTGGCCGCATCGGCAGGTGACGTCTTTTGGAGGACGCGGCATGGGAATACCCCTTTCTCTTTAGGATTTTTGGGTCGATCCGCGGGTGTCGGGAGCCGGGTTTTTTTCGGCAAAATAGCGCACCGTCTCTCTTTTCAAGAGGAAATAGGTGGATGCGGCGAAAAGGATCGCGATGATCCCGTGCAGGAGGGGCACTTTTGCCGCTTTCAGGGTGAGTACGCGTTCCGCCGCGGTTTGGGCCTGGATATCGCTGGTGGCGAAGGCATAGATGAACAACCCGCACGCCGCGGCATGAATGGCGAAGTTTCCCAGGTTGAAAAAAAGGCTCATGGCCCGGGCCCATTTTTTGATAAGGGCCACGAAATAGCAAATGCCGATGCCCACCGCCAACTGCAGATACATTTCCACGGGAGAAACGGTGGGATACTGTTTTCGGTAAAAGAAAAAATAGTAAAAATAATGGAGGGCCCATCCGCCCCACAGCAAAAGAATGCCGTAACGCACGCTGAGGGGAATCCCTTTCAGGTCGATCCGTTGAAATTCCAAAAAGCCCCCTTTCCCGGGAAAACGCAAGATGTTGGCGTCCGGAGGCACTTTAGCCTCTTTTTCCCTGTCTTGGCAACCCCAAAACGCACATTTTTTTCTTGACTAAAGAAAAAATAGAGACTAAAAAAGACTGCAACAAATAAATCCAATTCATTATATTATGGGAATACAGGAACGGAAGGAGCGGGAGCGGGAAAGACGGCGACAGCAGATCATGGTGGCGGCCAAGCGTGTTTTCAACGCCAAAGGCTTCAATAAGAGCACCATGGAAGACATCGCCAAAGAGGCGGAACTCAGCCCCGGCACGCTTTATCTGTATTTCAAGAACAAGGACGAGCTCTTCGCCTCTTTATCCCTCCGGATGCTCCAATTTTTGAGTATCCGGGTAGAAGAGCTGCACCGAAAGGGGCGCCTTTCTGTTGAAAAGAAGTTTCAGGTCCTCAAACAAGCCCTGTACGAGGTTCACGAATTCGATCCCCTGGTTCTCATCAACATGTTTCATTTGCAATCGAGTGAAACCCTCAAGAACCTTTCCGATGAATTGATCGAGGAAATCAAGGCCTTGTCCCGAAAATGCCTGCGGTCCATGGCTCTTGTTTTTCAAGAAGGGATCCAACAAAAGCTTTTCATTGACCGGCATCCCACGGCCATGGCCGATTCGCTGTGGGCCCTTTTTTCCGGAATCGTCCTGTGGGAGGAAAGCAAGAAAATCATCGATGAAGACAAAGACTATCTAAGACCCACCCTGGAGCTGGCCTTTGAAATTTTTTGGCGCGGCATATGTGCCTGAAGCGGTTTAAAATGCCGTGGACCGTTTCATTCCACTTAAAGTCAAGGGAAAGGGGGTGTTTCAAGGAGTGGCATAAGGAAGCACGTATAACGGGCAATCAACAACGAACCAAGGAGGGTAGGATTTATGGCCGAAAAAGAAGTGGTAGAAACATCTGAAGCCCAAATCGCCGTACACTGGCAAGAGGAAGAATACATTTATCCCCCGGCAGAATTCATCGCCCAGGCGAACATGACGGACAAGACCATTTTCGACCGGTTCTCCCTGGACAATTTCCCCAATTGCTTCAAGGAATATGCAGACCTGCTCACGTGGTACGAGTACTGGCACACCACCCTGGACACGTCCGACGCCCCTTGTTGGAAATGGTTCGTGGGCGGGAAGATCAACGCCAGTTACAATTGCGTGGACCGCCATCTCAAGGAATACAAGAATAAGACGGCCATCCACTTTGTACCGGAGCCGGAAGACGAGAAGGTGGAGCACATCACCTACCAGGAACTCTATGTACGCGTCAATGAAATGGCGGCTCTCCTCCGCGATTTTGCAGGACTCAAGCGGGGGGATCGCGTCACCCTGCATCTCCCCATGACCGCCGAACTCCCCATCACCATGCTGGCGTGTGCCCGCTTGGGGGTCATCCACTCCCAGGTCTTCGGCGGGTTTTCCGGAAAAGCCTGTGCCGACCGCATCGTGGACTCGGGCAGCAATGTGCTCGTCACCATCGACAGCTACTATCGCGGCGGCACCCTCCTGGATCACAAGGAGAAGGCGGATGAAGCCGTTGCCGCTGCAGCACAGGACGGCCAGAAGGTGGACAAGGTCCTCATATGGCAGCGGTATCCCGGAAAATACAGCGCCAAGACCCCCCTCGTGGAAGGCCGGGATTTCATCGTCAACGATCTCCTGAAAGACTACTACGGCGCCCGGGTGGAACCGGAAAAGATGGATGCGGCGGAGCCGCTCTTTCTCATGTACACCAGCGGCACCACCGGCAAACCCAAGGGGTGCCAGCACAGCACCGGCGGCTACCTCGCTTACACGGCCGGGACCTCCAAGTATGTCCAGGATATCCATCCCACGGACGTTTACTGGTGCATGGCCGACATCGGCTGGATCACCGGCCATTCCTATATTGTTTATGGACCGCTGGCCATCGCCGCTTCCAGCGTGGTCTATGAAGGGATTCCCAACTACCCGGATCCCGGAAGGCCTTGGCGCATCGCCCAGGATCTGGACGTGAACATCTTCCACACCGCCCCCACGGCCATCCGGGCCCTGAGAAAGATCGGCCCCGATGAGCCCAAGAAGTACAACTATCAGTTCAAGCACATGACCACCGTGGGCGAACCCATCGAACCCGAAGTGTGGAAATGGTACTATGAGGTGGTGGGAAAAGGCAAGGCCGTCATCGTGGACACCTGGTGGCAGACCGAGACCGGCGGGTTCCTCTGCAGCACCCTTCCGGCCATCAGCCCCATGAAACCCGGGAGCGCGGGACCGGGGATGCCGGGCATTCATCCCATTGTCTATGACGATGAGGGCAATGTGGTGGAACCCGGAACCGGGAAGGCCGGGAACATCTGCATCCAGAACCCCTGGCCCGGCGCCTTTCAGACCATCTGGGGCGACCGGGACCGCTATGTCCGGCAGTACTACGAACGCTACTGCAAGAATCCCGATTCCAAAGACTGGCGGGATTGGCCCTACTTGACCGGCGACGCCGCGGTGGTGGCGGCCGACGGCTATGTACGGATTCTGGGGCGCATCGACGACGTCATCAACGTCTCCGGGCACCGGTTGGGAACCAAGGAGATCGAGTCCGCCGCGCTCCTCGTGGAAGAGGTGGCGGAAGCCGCCGTGGTACCCGTGGCCCACGAGATCAAAGGAAAAGAACCGGATCTTTACGTCTCCTTGAAGCCCGGTTACGAGGCCAGCGAGGAAATCCAAAAGAAAGTCATGGATTCCATCATCAACGAGATCGGAAAGATCGCCAAGCCCCGGAATGTCTGGATCGTAGCTGACATGCCCAAGACCCGGTCCGGAAAGATCATGCGCCGGGTTTTGGCCGCCCTTTCCAACAAACAGCCGGAAGGGGATGTCACCACGCTGGCCAATCCGGAAATCGTGGAACAAATCAAGCAAATGATGCAAGGATAATCGAAAGTACCGCCTGCCGGGGGTGTTTCACCCCCGGCCCAGACCGGCACACATCCGTTTGAATCCCTGGGAAAGGGCTTCAATCAAAATCAAAGGAAAGGAGGTGGTGGAAAGCGCCATACCCGGCAGATCATGCTCCGTTCGGGAAAACTCAACAATCGGACAGCATAGGAGGCAGGAATGAGTGGAACCACTTGGGTCTATATCTTTTTGGGTATTTACATCATCTATTGCTTTTACTGGGGGTTGAAGGGGTATTTCACGGAAAAGACGGCGTCCGGTTACGCGGTGGCCGGTCGGTCGATCCCCTTCATCGCCTTTCTGATGGCGGCGACGGCGGCCTCGTTTTCAGGGTGGACCTTCATCGGCCATCCGGGTCTCATCTGGCGCGACGGCTTGGCATACGCCTTCGCGTCTTTTTATGTCCTGACCATCCCCATCACCGGGACCTTCTTCGCAAAAAGGAACTGGCTCATGGGGAAACGGTACGGATTCGTGACGCCCGGAGACATGTTCGCGTATTATTATAACTCCGAGTTCGCCCGATGGCTCACCGTATTGACCGCCTTCTTGTATTCCATGTTTTACTCTGCCGTGCAGCTCATGGCGTCGGCCGCCCTGTTCCACTGGGTGGCGGGCGTGCCCATTACCTTCGGCGCCATCTTCATGGCCTTCATCGTATGGTTTTATGTCTGCGCCGGGGGATTGCGGGCTTCCACCTGGGTGGGGGTCATCCAGTTCATCCTCCTGGTGGGCGGGATCATCCTGCTCGGCTATTTCATCATCACGTCAGACGCCATCGGCGGATGGTCGGCGTTCACCCAGAAACTCCAGGAACTGCCAACGGATGTCAACGGCATCAACATGAAAGCGCGCATGCTGAAGGTGCCGGGCTTCATGTGGCCGGCCCTGGACGCCGGCGTCTATGCCAAGGCGCACAAGACCACGGTGTGGACCGCCGTCATGGTCCTGACCTACATGTTCGCCCTCATGGGGATCCAGTCCTCCCCGGCCTTCACCCTGTGGAATTTCGGGATCAAGTCCCCGAAGCCCCTGGCCTGGCAGCAGACCTTCATGTCCACCTTCGTGGTGGGATTCGCCCTGTTTTATTTCACCGCCTTCCAGGGCATGGGCGCCCGGGTGTTGGAAATGACGGGATACACCCTTTCGGACGGGACGGTGCTCCATTTTGCCCGGGATAAAGACGTGGTGCCCATCCTCATGACCCAGTTCCTCCCACCCGTGGTTTTGGGTCTGGTCTTTTTGGGCGCCATCGCGGCCATCCATTCCACCGCCGCGCCTTACATCGGCACCGGCGGCACCATCCTGCTGCGGGATGTGTATTGGCGGTATATCCGGAAGCAGGAAGCCGGCCATTCCGAGCAGATCTGGATGAACCGGGTCCTGGCCACGGTGGTGACCATCGCCGCGCTCTGGGTGGGACTCACGTCCAAGGCCGCCCTGGTGATCCTCGGGGCCCTGGCCACCGCCTTCGGGTTCGTCATGTACATCTTCCTGTTGGGGGTCCATTGGGGGTTCCGATTCCCCAGCATCGGCGCCACCCTGGGCGTCCTGGCAGGGATGATTTCGGTCTTCTTGACCTTTTATGTCTGGAAATATCCGCTTTCCATGCACTGTGCCTTCTGGGGAACCTTCGTGGGCCTGGTGGTCGCCTACATCTGCAGAGGCCTCGGCATCAAGGACGACGAGGAGACCATCAAGCGTCAAAACGAGGTGCGCGCCTTCCTTGACGACATTGATGCGCCTTCGGAATCCGGGAAAAAGTGGCGCAGCGCCATGAAGATCGTGGTTCCCGTGTGGTATTTCTTCGCCATCGGGCCGGCCTGTATCCTGGGCAACAACGCCTTCTCCTTCGCCGGATTTCCGCCCATTTGGTCCTGGCAGAT
Source organism: Desulfobacterales bacterium (assembly GCA_027025555.1). Lineage (GTDB taxonomy): Bacteria > Desulfobacterota > Desulfobacteria > Desulfobacterales > UBA2156. Next base: position 8,018 of record JALVQN010000174.1, on the reverse strand, counting down.
TTTCTGGTGGATTTTGGGCATCATCATGATGTGGGCGTTGACGTTCAAGGCCGAGATGGCCACCACCACGGATATCCAGATGGAACGCGCCGAAAAAGAGACCAGGATCGTGGTCAAGGAAGCCTAAATCCCTTTGCCCTTAAGGAGGTGTCTCTATGAAACCAGAAGACCTGTGGATGATCGGCATCGTTGCCTTTTGCATCCTGTTTACCGCAACTTTCGGCATGGGACTGTGGGGATAACCTGATCCCATGAAAAACGCGGCGGCCGGGGGCTTTCCCCCCGGCCGCCAAAACCCCCTTTTTCTTATGTGTCAGGGTGAGAATGGGACACACCCTGCACCATCCATTGTCCATCCGCTCCACTCTTCCACATACGGCTTGACAAAAGGCTTCGCACATGCCCAAGAAGATACTCATCGTCGATGACGAGCCCAACATCGTCGTGCCGCTGCAGTTTTTGATGGAACAAAACGGTTACATGGTGGACGTTGCCTACAGCGGGGAGGAGGCCCTGGAAGCCATCTCCCGGTCGTGCCCGGACCTGATGCTCCTCGATATCATGCTCCCGGGCATCGACGGGTTCGAGGTATGCCAGATCGTGCGCCTCAACGAAAAATGGCGGGACATCAAGATCATCTTCCTGACCGCAAAAGGGCGGGACGTGGATGTGGCCAAGGGGATGGTCCTGGGCGCCGACGCCTACATTATCAAGCCTTTTTCCAATGCGGAAATCCTGTCCCGGGTCCAAAGTCTTCTGGAGGGCCCCGGATGAGAAGCAAGAACCAGTTCTGGTGGTTTTCCGTCGCCGCTCTCATCCTCACCTTCGCCACCGTGGGTTTCATCGTTTATATGTTCTGGAGTCAACTGGCCCTGGATGAAAAGAGCATCTTTTACGAAGTGCTCAAGGAACGGTTCATCTACTTCTTCGGTGCAGGTTTCATCCTCTTCCTCGGCTTCGGAATAATTTTGGACGGGATCTTCCATTTGTATATTCTTCCCATTAAAAAAGTGACGGAAGAGCTTCACGTCATGCAGTCGGTCAATCCTTCCCACCGGATTTCAGGAGAAGGAGGGAAGGGCGTCGGGGAGCTGATCCGCCTCCTCAACAGATGGGCCGACCGCAGCGAAGCCCTGCAACAGGATGTCAGCAAACAGATTGAATCGGCCCGAAGGGATATCGAGGAAGAGCGGAACATGTTCGCCGCCATCTTGTCGGAACTGCCCCAGGGGGTTATCATCTGCAACGCCGAAGGGCAGATCCTCTTGTGCGACAAACAAGCCCGCCAGTTTCTCGAAGCAGAACCGCCCTCCAACGATTCCGAGGCCACCTGCCGTCCCGGGCATTTCATCGGGCTGGGGCGGTCCATCTTCGGGGTCATGGAGAAGAACCACATTGTTCATGCCCTGGATGAGATCGCCCTGAAACTGGAGCGTCAAGAAACCGATGTGGCTTCGCGTTTCGTCATGGTGAGCCCCTCCGGGAACCTGCTCAAGGTGGAGCTGCTTCCCGTCTTGGATGAATGTGACCGGATCTGCACCGGGTACGCCCTCATCATGGAGGACATCACCCGGCGCATCGAAAAGGAAGGCCGCATCGAGGCCCTCCTTCAGGAGGTGACCACCGGGATCCGGACATCCCTGGCCGCAATCCGCTCCGCCGTGGAATCCATGATGGCTTACCCGCAAATGGATGCGGAAAAACGGCGCCGGTTCGAAACCATCATCCACGACGCCTCCATGACCATCGGAAGCCGGGTCAACGCCGTGTGCGAAGAATATCCCAGGCGCCTGTTCCAACGATGGCCCCGGGTGAGAACCGCGGCGATCGACTTTCTGGAGATGGTGAAACGACAGGCCCAGGCCAAGCTCGGCATCCCTTTGAAGGTGGAGACCCCCCTTCAGGAGGCGTGGATCGATCTGGACGGCTATTCCGCCTTGTTGGCCATCCTCTTTTTGTTGAGTCGTCTGAAGCAGCGGGTCCGGGACGATGCGGAAGAAGGAGGCTTCACCCTGGAACTGGGGAAAAAAGACGGGTTCTTGTACATGGATTTCCATTGGAGCGGGGAACCCGTTACCATGGCCGTGCTCCGCACATGGAAGGAAGAACCGCTTCATGTGAACGGTGCCCTGATTCCGCTTCCCCTGGGTCAGATCTTTCGGTATCATGAAGCCGAGATCCTTCCCCTTTCCGAGACAAAGGGCCCCGGTACCGCCGCGCTCAGGATCCTCTTTCCAGAGGTTCAGCGCGCGGCCTCCACCGAACTTCGCATGCCGCTGACCCTTTTGCCCGGGAGCCGGCCTGAGTTTTACGACTTTGACCTCTTCGACCATTATGGGCAGGCTTCCGAACTGGACGATCGCCTGTTGTCCGAACTCTCCTATACGGTCTTTGACACGGAAACCACGGGGTTGAATTTAAGGGAAGGGGATGAAATCATCTCCATCGGGGCGGTTCGCATCGTCAACGGCCGCCTCCTTAAAGAGGACGTCTTTGATCAGCTCGTGAACCCCGGGCGTCTTGTATCCCCGGAATCTTTTCGCATTCACGGCATTTCAGACGAAATGCTCAAAGGCCAGCCCCCCATTGAGCAAGTGCTCCCCCTGTTTCACCGGTTTGCCCAAGGCACCGTCCTGGTGGCCCACAACGCCGCCTTCGACATGCAGATGCTCCGGCTCAAGGAAGAAAAGACCGGCGTCCGCTTTACCGCGCCGGTCCTGGATACCCTCTTGCTCTCTGCCGCCCTCCATCCCACCCAAGACAACCATGACCTGGAGACCATCGCCCGGCGCCTGGGTGTCAGTGTCATCGGCCGGCACACGGCCCTGGGCGACGCCATCGTCACCGGTGAAATCTTCCTCAAGTTGATTGCCTTGTTGGAACAGATTGGGGTCCGCACCCTCAAAGAAGCCATGGCCCTTTCCCAAAAGACCTTTTATGCCAGAAAACGGTATTGACCATGAGTGACGCCGCTTTTTCCTTTCTTCGTCGTCTCCCCCTTTTCCAATCCCTCCCGGAAGAGGAGGTGCGCCATGTCGCCGGATCGGTGACCGTGAAAAGTTTTCCACGGCAAACCACCCTCTTCACCCAGAAAGTCTCCCCGGTGGAAGCGGTCCACATCGTGAAGGAAGGCACCCTGGAGCTTTATTATGACACCGAAAAGGGAGAGAAGATCCTGGGCAGCGTATTGAGCCGGGGAGAAATCTTCGGGGGCATTTCGATCCTGATGAACGAGGGCCGCGCCGTACGCACCGTGAAGGCCAAAGAGGATACGGAATGTTACCTCATCCCCAAAGAGATCTTCACCGATCTCTGCCGCCGCTTCAACAGCCTGTATGAACACTTTGCAGAGATCTTCAGCCGGCGCATGATGGATGTCTCTTATGCTTCCGTCATCGCCGCCAATCAGGTTTTTCAATCCCTTTCAGGCATTGCGCCGTTTTCCTTCCTCCCGCAGGAAGAACTGGAACGCGTGGCAAAAAAGGTATCCATTGTCCGCTACCCGCCCAACGAGATGGTCTTCATCCAAGGACGCTCGAAAGTGGAGCACCTGTATATCATCCATAAAGGGGCCGCGGAACGGTATTACGAGCAGAACCAAAAAAAGGTCCTCAGGGGCGTCCTCGGGGAAGGCGCCATATTCGGGGGCATCTCCATCCTCATCAATGACGGTATTGCGGTGCGCTCGCTGAAAACCCTGGAAGAGACCTTCTTTTACCTGTTAAAGAAAAAAGACTTCACCGACCTTTGCAGGCGATTTCCGGCCTTTTCCGAATTCTTCACCGATGCTTTCGGCAAACGGATGCTGGATCAGTCCTATGCCGCCATCATCAAGAAGTCCTTCCAGCCCAGGGATGAAGGCCAGTTTTTCAACCAACCGGTCTCGGCTTATTGCGCCAAGGACCTGGTCGCATGCAGACAGGACGTCTCCATTCAGGAGGCCGCCGCCGTCATGAGCCGGGAAAAGTGCAGTTCCATCCTGGTGAAAGACCCTGAAGGCCGTTTCATCGGCCTGGTGACGGACAACGACCTCCGGCAAAAGGTCATCGCCGAGGGCATGTCCATCCGGACGCCCGTTTCCCGAATCATGTCCACCCCCCTTGTCTCCATCCCGTCCCAGGCCCTGGTTTTCGAGGCGCTCATGACCATGATGCAAAAAAATGTCAAGCACCTGGCCGTCACCGACGATACCCACCAGGTGGTGGGGATGGTCACCAACAGCGATCTTCTGGCCGCCCAGGGGCATTCCCCCCTATTGATGATCCGGGAGATCACCGCTGCGGACAGTCTCGAGGAGATCACCGAGGCCCACCGTCGCCTGCCTTGGCTCATTCGGAACCTGATCAACAGCGGCGCCAAGTCCAGGATCATCAACCGCCTGGTCACCACCATCTCGGATGCCATCTTGAAGAAACTGATCGGTTTTGCCCTTGAGGCCCTGGGAGAACCGCCGTGCGCCTTTGCCTTCATGATCATGGGAAGCGAAGGACGGAAGGAACAGACCCTCAAGACCGACCAGGACAACGCCCTCATTTATGAAGACGTTCCCAAGGGGCGTCGTCGAAAAGACGCCCAGGCGTACTTCGGCGCCTTCGGCGAAAAGGTCTGCACCTGGCTCGACGAGGCGGGATACGCCTTCTGCGAAGGGGGCGTCATGGCCAAGAATCCCAAATGGTGCCAGCCCCTGTCGGTCTGGAAAGGCTACTTCAAGGGCTGGATCCGGACAGCGGAGGCCGAGGACTTGCTCCGGTCCAGCATTTTCTTCGACTTTCGAGGTGCATACGGTGACATGACCCTGGTGACGAGCCTGAAACAGTATCTTTTCGATTCCTTGCAGGGATGGATGGGCTTTTTTCGGCATCTCACGGAAAATGCGCTGCATTTCAAGCCCCCCCTGGGCTTTTTCCGCAATTTTGTTGTGGAATCCAAGGGCCAGCACCGGAACGCATTTGACATCAAAAACGCCATGATGCCCATTGTGGATTTTGCCCGAATATACGCCCTTCACAACCGGATCGATGAAACAAACACCCAGGAGCGCCTGCACCAGCTCTTTTTAAAGGGCGTGTTGTCCCGTGGCGACTACCATGAGCTGGATCAGGCCTACAGTTTCCTGATGCACCTGCGTTTTGTCCGTCAGGTGACGGCCATCATCGACGAAGGCGGAAAACCCGACAACTACATCAATCCCAAAAAACTTTCCCGGATCGAGCAGACGCTTTTAAAAGAAATCTTCAAAAGGATCGAAAAATTCCAGGCCAAGCTGGACTTCGACTTCACCGGATTGCTCTAAGTCCCCCGGAGGCACGGGAAGGCGCCGTGCTGATTCGCCGTTGACGGGCCTTCTCCCATTCATTAAAACGGGTTTCAAAATGGCTTGAAAACAAAAACATCCAACCCGACCCCACACTGTCAGGTGTCATGTCCATCTCCACCTTATACGTCCATGAATCGGTGAAAGAGCTTCCCCGTGTGCGCGCCGTGGCATCGGCGCTGGGCCTTTCTCCGGAGACCATCCATGACATCCACCAGGCGTATGCCCGGGTCTTGAAGGATCCGGACCCGGTGGAAAGGGGAAAGCAGGTCCTTGTCTTGACGAAAAACAAGGGCGCGTTTCTCCGGCCCTGCCCCGGGACCCGGAAATACCGTTGCTGCGGCTATCGGATCCTTCACGTGGGGACCTATTGCACCATGGATTGCTCCTACTGCATCCTCCAGGCCTATTTTCATCCCCCGGTCCTGCAGTTTTTCGTGAATCTTCAAGACCTGTTGGCGGAATTGAAAGGGGCCTTTTCCTCTTCTACAATACAACGGATCGGGACCGGGGAGTTTACGGACAGCCTCATCTGGGACCCCTGGACCGGGCTGTCCCGGATCCTGATCCCGGCCTTTGCGGATCAATCTTCCTGTGTGCTGGAACTCAAGACCAAGACCGCGGATGTCTCGGCCCTGATGGGACTTGCCCACAGGGAAAAGACCCTCGTCGCCTGGTCCTTGAACACCCCGCGGGTCATCGAGACCGAGGAAACGGGGACCGCGGCGCTTCCGGCCCGGCTCAAGGCGGCTGAAGCGTGCCAGGAACAGGGGTATCCCCTGGCATTTCACTTCGATCCCATGGTGATCTACGAGGGCTGCGAAGAGGAGTATGCCGCCGTTCTGCAGCAGCTCTTTGAATCGGTGGCGCCGGAAAGCATCGTATGGATCAGCCTCGGTGCATTGCGCTTTCCGCCCGAGCTGAAGCATGTCATGGACAAACGGCATCCGCGCTCGAGGCTGCCCTACGGCGAGCTCATCCGGGGGAAGGACGGGAAGATGCGGTATTTCAAGCCGCTTCGGATTCGACTCTACCGGAAGATGGCCGCTTGGATCCGGGAAGCGGCCCCCGGGACCGCGCTTTATTTATGCATGGAAGACGATGAAGTGTGGGAGAAAGCTTTGGGATGGGTGCCGCCGCGGCAAGGGGTGAAGCGGCTGCTGGACGACGCCGCCATGAAACGATGCGGGCTCGGGAAAGGAAAAAAATAGGAAGGGGAGGGGAGGGAGAATGAAGGTCTTGAAAGGGCTCTGCGTGCTGCTCGTGCTGCCGGTCTGGCTGCATGGGGGGGTGTCCCCGGCCCGTTCGCAGAGCACTTTCCGGGTCCGGTGGGTGGTGGATGGAGATACGATCATCCTCGAAAACAACAAACACGTGCGTTACCTGGGAATCGACGCGCCGGAAATCGAAAGAAAAGACAAAAAGGGGGAGCCGTTGGGGGAGGCGGCCCGGGCATTCAACAAGCGCCTGGTCTTTGGGAAAAGGGTCCGGTTGGTCTTTTCAAAAGAACGGACGGATCGATACGGCCGGTGGTTGGCCTACGTGTATCTTCCGGACGGCACCCTGGTCAACGCCGCCTTGATCGAAGCGGGATTTGCCCACGTCCTTTACCAACGCGCCACGGGTGGGCGGTTTCAATCCTTCCTGGCCCTCCAGCGGCGTGCCATGGCAAGGAAAAGAGGCATTTGGCGGCACCTGTTCAGCGAAGATCCGGTAAAGCTTGTCGGGAACACGGCCTCCAAACGCTTCCATCTGCCGACTTGCGCCAACGCAAAGAGGATCCATCCCCAAAACCGCAAACCCTTCAAGGGGAAGTGGGACGCCTTCTGGGAAGGCTTCGCGCCGGCGGGCTGCTGCTTTTCTCCGTGAGCATCCCTTTGATGCGGCTTATTCGGCCTCTTTTTTTGCCTGCTCGATGATTTTTTGGGCCAACTGGGCCGGGACCTCGTCGTAGTGGGAGAATTTCATGGTATAGGTACCGCGCCCCCCCGTCATGGAGTTGAGGTCCGGGGCGTAGGTCTGGAATTCCGCCATGGGCACATGGGCCCGGATCACCTGGTGCTTGCCCTTGGAGTCCATTCCCAGGACCCGTCCCCGCCGGCCGTTCAGGTTCCCCATGATATCCCCCATGAATTCGTCCGGCGCGATGATGGTCACCTCCAGGATGGGTTCCAAAAGGACCGGCTGGGCTTGTTCCGCGCCCTTCCGGAAGGCCAGGGCGCCGGCGATCTTGAACGCCATTTCCGAGGAATCCACGGCATGAAAAGACCCATCGTCCAGCGTCACTTTGAAATCGATACAAGGAAACCCGGCCAAGACGCCCTTTTGACTCGCCTCTAAAATCCCCTTCTCCACGGCGGGGATGTATTGGCGGGGAATGGCGCCGCCCACGATGGCATCCACAAATTCAAAGCCGCCGCCCCTGGGAAGCGGCTCCATCTGGATCCAGCAGTCCCCGAACTGACCGTGGCCGCCGGTTTGCTTTTTATGGCGGCCCTGGACGCGAACCTTCTTCTTGATGGTTTCCCGGTAGGGAATCTTGGGGAGCTCCAGGACCACCTCCACGCCGAATTTCCGTTTGAGCCTTTCCACCGTGGTTTCGATGTGCACCTGACCCGCGCCGGACAGGAGGATCTCCTTGGTCTCGGAATTGCGGGTCAAGGAAAGCCCCGGGTCCTCCTCCGCGAGGCGGGCCAAGGAGCTG
>JALVQN010000173.1:6840-27716 GCA_027025555.1 Desulfobacterales bacterium | reverse complement strand
GGGCTTCACAATCCATGTCCCGGGCCACCTCCGGCAGGCTCCTCCCCTGGTCCACGACACCGGCCACCGCACCCGCCAGGTGAAAGTTGCCGTTGGTCACATCGACAAACCAGGACGCCTGGGCCCCGGAGTTATTGTTTTCCACGGTTCCCGAGCCGCCGTCCCGGCTGACGATGCCGCCATGGGTCAGGTTGTTGACGATGACGACGCCCTGGGTGGCCGGGAATCGATATTCAACGGCATTGGGATAGTTTTCGGTATAGATCGTATTGTTGAACACCCTGGTCCCGTTTGCGCTTTCCAGGCTGATGCCCACATCCCGGGTGCTGTAAACGGCGTTGTTCCGGATCATGCCGCCGTTGTGGGTCCTGTCCCCCAGGCCGAAGCCGATGCCGCGATCACAATTGACGATGGTGTTTCTTTCCACGATGGTGTTCGTGGATCCCGACCAGAAATGGACGGCGAATTCCGCAAGATCGGCTTCCGGGCTTCGGATGGAGCGGAAGATGTTGTCCCGAACGATCCAGTTGTACGCCTGATGGGCATCGATGCCGCCGATGTAATATTGGGGGCCTATCCCCGCGGTGTACTCGAACAGGCACCATTCCACCACGCCGTTTTCCGAACTGGTGGGATCGCCCTGCCTGAAGGAGACCTTGAGCATCTGTTCGCCGGTATCCACCAGCCTGACATTGTGGATCACCGGATAATCGGCGTCACTGTGAATCTGGATGGCATGATTGGCCACCCAGCCGAGGGTCATATCGGCAACCGTAAAGTGGTTTCCGGCCACATTGAAGATGTGCGAAACGGGGCCGGCCATGCCCTGCCCCCGGATCACCACGGCATCTCGGTTTCCGGAGGCGCTTCGAAACATCACGTTGTCCCCGCTGATCCACAGCATCTGATCCAGCACATAGGTGCCGTCTTGAAGGACCACGGTCACGTTCCCCGCGGCATTGGCCTGTTGAACCGCACTGATCAGTTCCGCCGTGTTGTGCACCACAATCCGTCCCCCCGAATCCGGCGGCGGGGTGCGTGTGCAAAGGGACTGCACATGAGATCCCCGAGGGCCTCCTGCCGTTGCCGTGGCCTGCCAGCCGGCGACACGGGCCATCATCCACCAGAAGGCCTTTCCCTTCTGGTAGCAATTGAAGCAATGGGAATGGGCGCACTCCTCACAAGCGGGACAGGCGTGGGCGGCACACCAGCTTTCACACCATTGGCACGCATCCGACTCAAAAGGGTAGCCGTTTCCGTCCGGATCATAGCTTTCAATATCCGCAAAATCGAAAAGCACCTTGTTGTAGGTACTGCAGTACGACCGGATCCGGTTGTTGTTGGCATAAAGGGTGCCGGAAGGGCCTTCGCCGTCCAAGTGCCCGGTCATGTAGATGAAAATGACGCCCGGAAACTCCTGTTCCAGCCGACTCATCCGGGAAAGATAGGCGTCCACGTCCCCGGCGCCCATCCAGGACAGTTGTCCGCACCAGGACCACATGACCACGTTGATTTCGGGATGGCCGGCCAGAAAATCACGCGTGACGGAAGCCCAGGAGGAATCCCCCAGATCGATCCAATCGTATTCCTGAATGCTCGGCGGGGCATAAAGGCCCGGATTTTCGGCATTGAGCATCTGAAGACCGGTGACAATCTGGCTTCCGTGGGAGGTGTGTCCGTAAAAAATACGATAGGCGGAGCGCACCTGGTTAAAGTAGGCGCCCGGGATTTGTGGAAACGCAAAAGCGCCCTGATGATCGGCGGTCAAACACCTGCCGGTTGCCGGAGCCATGAATAAAATCGCCGAAAAAAGCACGCCCCATAAAATTTGATGCCGCATGTTTCCTTTCATAAGCCCCTCCCCTCCCTTTGCCGGAGGCATTCCCCTGCAGAGGGCGCCCGCCGCCAAAGATACGACGATTAATTCACGGTCCACACATGGACCACGGCGGCGTTTTCGTTTAAATGGCCGCCGAATCCCTTCTCGATCATAAAGACCCTTCTTCCGGCTGAATCCACGGCCAACCCGCCGGTTTGACCGCAGGAGATCCCATCGGCGGCATTCAATAAAAACTCCTGGGGAACCCATACGGCATACGGCACCACGGTCCAGGCCTCCCGCTGCCCGAGGGCCACCTGACCCAATTCATCCACATCGTAGAAGATGACCTGACGCTGGTACGGATCACAATGATATCCCCTGCTGTCCAGGCAGGCGCCTGCCGGCGGCTCTCCGTAAAAATTGGACCCCAAACCCTTGATGCCCAGCAGTATGACGGCCTGGTTGGCGCCGCTCTCCACGAACCCGGCCCCTTCCCATTTGTCGCACATGGTAAAGCCCGGATAGTCGCAAAAGGCTTTGTCTCCCAGGTTGGGCCCGGCGCATTCCGGATATCGAAGGCGATACCACAGCATGGGGACGGCGTCCAGGTAGCCCGAGGGATTTTCTACCGACCAGGGATGAAAGGCGAACAGGGTGGGCCCCATGCTCCCGTTAAAGGCCCCCCGGGTCTTTCCGGTGACCAGGATCCTTCCGCCCAGATACCGGTCGGCATAGGACTGGGGCACGGAGAAAAGAAAGTCGCCCGCCTTATTGCCGTGGAAGGGAAGCGCCATGGGACCCACATGGTACGGCCCGCGGGGAGCGGATCCGTCCATTTCCGAAAACCAGATGGTGGGATGCGTCTCATCCACCACGCCGTACCACTGGTCGATGGCACCGTATAGCTTGTCGCTGCCCTGGGATCCCCGGCGGGGAACATATTCGATGCCGCTGGCAAAGGCCGTATCCGGACTGACGCTTTCAACGATATTGCCGTCGAAATTCATCATGCCCGAAAGCATCCCGGCCACGGGCAGGCTTGCATAATCCCTGGACACCACGGGTTGCGGGATGGCCACCCGGGCGAACTCCGCCTGATTGAGATCAGAGCCGATGATCAGCAAAAAACCGCCGGGGGGATAGTAGGCAATCCCGCGGGCACCCCAGTTAAAGGCCTCGGGAAGACGAAAGGCCCCCTGGTAGGAAAAATTGCCCGGCATGAGGCGCGCGGCCCGGGATCCACTGGCAAGGAGTATCCAGAAAAAAATGACTGTGAGAAAAAAGACAACCCCCGTCCCTTTCCGTGTGTCCCTTATCCTGCCCATGTTATCCTCCCTTCGCATCTTTCACGGTTACTGGATCCCACCTTAAGGATAATATTTTAATTTAACGGCATGTAAAAAAATTTATCTCATCATGGAGTGAAATTGCAAATGGAAAATGGGAAACCTGAAATTCCGGGAAAGGCCGATTGTCAGGCCAGGGTTCCCGTGACGGTTACCTCGATCTTCCGTGTACGGGGGCGATTGTCGTGGTTGATGGCCACCACCTGCTGCCAGGTCCCCAGTTTGAGGCGCCCGTCTCTTACGGGCAACACCACGGAAGGGCCCAAGAGCGCCGCCTGGACATGGCTGTGCCCGTTTCCATCATGCCATGCCTTTTCATGGGCGTATTCCAGGTTCCGGGGGGCCAGGCGATGAATGGCATTTTTCAAGTCTTCGACCACGCCGGGTTCCCACTCAATGGTTGTGAGGGAACCGGTGGATCCGATCATGCAGGCAGACAGGCTGGCCGTGGCAATGCCGGAAGCCTGAACCAAGCGGTTTAAACGGGGCGTGATATCCACAAGATCCGGACCTTCCCCGAGGGTGACCTCCAGCGTATCCCAAAAAAGAGAGACGCGTTGCATCTTCTTTTTCCATTCATTCACGTCAACAATCCGCCGTCGGTCCGGGGAAGGCGTTCACCGCTTCCACCGCTGCGGAGCGCTTGCTTCAAACGGATTCAACGTGCACGACAATATTCACCTGGGCTCCGGTTTCCTCAACAAAAAACCGGAGCACCGTGTTGTCTTGAATCCAGGGAGGTATCCGCATCGAAAAGCGCTTTTCAATCTGAACGCTTCCGGTTCCGGAACAAAGCGGACACATCAACGCGTCCCATCCGCTGCTTCCGGAGCATTGGGGGCACGAAAGGCGCACCGGGATTGCCACCGGAAATACGCCCCCTTGTCGGGCTTCTTCCGGTGTCAGGACCGCCTCCAGATAGATCTCTTCGCCTTTTGGGGAAACATCGCGCCCCAGCGGCGTAACGTCATGGAAAAACCCTCCAAAAGGATCCTCCATAACCCCCCACAGGCGGGACCGCCTGCGGAAACCAGGGGCCCGGCCGCTTCTGGCCCGTGCTGTAGAAACCCGGATCGGGATGCTTTCACCCTTCAGCGTCCGGTCGTAGGCCCTTCGTTTTGCTTTATCGCTCAGGGTTTCATAGGCCTCTTTCAGCTCGATGAATTTCTTGCTGTTGGCCTCCGGACAGGTCGTATCCGGATGGTACTTTTTGGCACTGCGCCGGTAGGCTCTTTTGATCTGATCCTGGTCGGCCTCCTTGTCGATGCCCAACACGTTATAAGGATCCTTCGCCATACCCGTTCACCTGTTTCGGATCCGGTGATTTGATCCGGTTTCCTCCCGCTCCACCTCCCGGACTTTCTTGTCCCCATCCTTTCTTGGTGTTTCCGGACACAATGACCCCGCCACATGCACGGGTTCCATGTCCGTTCATTATGCCGAAAATCAAGGGATAAGTCAACTCATCCAAGACAAAACACCCCCGGGTCACGGGGGTCTTTCGGAAACTACAGGGACCGTCCCTGAACGTGGCTGTGAAAAACATTTCGGCCGGGAGGACCCATGCCGGCCGCCTGAAAGACAAAGGGGGGAGGAAGTCCTGTCTTTTCTGTAGACAATCCCATGGGCTCTCGCGTCTTCAAAGACAAACTTTGCATCTTGAGAGGTGTCGTCATGAAAGGAAAATGCTTCAAAGCCCTGTTGTCGCTTTCTGTTGTGGCATTCATCCTTTTCCAGGGTGCATGTGCCGCCTATGTGGTCCCGCCGAGGGCCCGGGTGGTGGTGGCGCCCCATCCCCATGTTTGGGTGCCGGGACACTGGGGTCCTGGAGGCCGCTGGATTCCCGGACACTGGCGCTGAGGGCTTTCTCCCCCGGGGGGGCGACTTTAACGAACCGGACTTCTTGTGGCCCACGGCTCAAGGGCTTTCCGATCTTCGGCATCGAACGAGATCCGCTTCCAGATCGCACTGAAGACAACGGCGCGCCTCCCGTACGGCCTGCGCGTCTTCCATGCACAATTCCACCTCATCGAAAGGAGAATCTCTTTCGGATACGGCCAGTCGGGGCGCTTCTTCCCGTTTTCTGTCGGCAAATCCGGGGGTCCCTTTCACCGTGTCGAGCTGCGCCTCCAGGGCCCGGCAATCCTTTTCAGGCGTTTTTCGGCCCAACGGGAAGCTCCCGTCGCCCCCCAGGTGCCGATCGATGGACGCCGCCGCACGCCTTCCGGCCGCGATGGCCTCGATGACCGTCTTGGGTCCGCTGGCCGCATCGCCGCCGGCAAAGACGCCGGGAAGGGGCGTGGCTTGAGTGGTCTCCTCCACGACAATGAGACCCTCTTTGACGGGCAGAACATCGGTCTCTTCAAGGAAGCAAAAATCCTCGCAAAATGCGGTTTCGCTGGCCTGGCCGACGGCCAGAATCACCTGGTCGGCGCGCACCGTCTTTTTGGTCTCATCGAAAAAAGGGCAAAAACGGCCTTCTTCGTCGAATACGGAAAGGCACCGGGTGAGTTCCACCCCTGAAACCTTTCCCTCGTTTCCCATAATCCTTGAAGGCCCCCAGGAATAGAGCATCTGGATGCCCTCCTCCAGGGCCATGTCGATCTCCCAGGGATTTGCAGGCATCTCTTGTCTGCTTTCAAGACAGGCCAGCGTCACCTGATCGGCACCCAAGCGCCGGGCGGTCAGGGCCACGTCGACGGCCACGTTCCCGCCGCCCACCACCAGGACCCGTCGCCCCACACGGGGAGGCCGCCCCTCGGCAACCGATACCAGGAAATCGACTCCCCAGGCGACATTTTCAAGATCGATCCCTTCAATCTCAATTTTCTTGGCCAGCTGGGCCCCCACCGCCACAAAAACAGCCTCAAAGCCTTCTTCTTTCAGGTCCTGGACCTTGAAATCGGGACCCAATTTCAGGCCCGTCTTCAATGTCACGCCCATGGCCAAGACCCTTTGGACCTCCTGATCGAGAACCCTCTCGGGAAGACGGTATCGGGGAATCCCGTACCGCATCATCCCGCCGGCCTTTTCCCGGGCCTCGAAGACCGTCACCCGGTGCCCCTTTTTCCGGAGAAAAAATGCAGCGGTCAGGCCCGCGGGGCCGGCGCCGATGACGGCCACCGAATGGCCGGAGTCCTGTCCCGGTGCAAAGATGGGGGCAAAATCGCCCCCGGCCTTGTCCGCGGCATAGCGCTTGGCCGCGCAGATGGCGATGGGTGCGTTGACCCCGCCCCGCTTACAGGCGCTCTCACAGGGATGGGGGCAGATCCGTCCCAGGATCCCCGGAAAGGGCGCCTTTTCCATGATCAAGGCGCAGGCGGCCTCCATCTCCCCCCGGGCGATGGCCCTCAAGTACCCGGGGACATCGATTTGGGCGGGACAGGCCGCCACGCAAGGCGCGTTTTCCGGGATGTACGCGTCGGGCCCATATTCCCGCAGGGCCCGGGTCATGTCCATGATCTTGATCCCGTTGGGGCACGCGTCTTCGCAACGGCCGCACATGGCGCACGCCCAGGGCATGTCCGTGGCGGCGACCTCGGGAATCCGCTCCAGCTCCACATAATGGATCAAGCGGCGGATGTTGAACGCATCCGCGCCGGTGAGGGGACAGGCCGAGCTGCACCGACCGCACTGCTCGCAACAGCGCAACATGGGCACATCATTGAACCGCTTGCGAAAATGGGTCAGGGTGTTCATCATGCGTCCCCTTGATCCAGGTGGAACTGCTTGACCATCTCCCGCATGGTCTTTGCGAACTTGGGGCCGTCGGCCGCGCTGCACCAGATGCCAACGAGCCGGTCCGGATCGTACCCGGCCCGGGCCAGCTTTTTTTTCATGCGCCGGATCCGGGATTCGGCCGCGTAGTTGCCGGAGATGTAATGGCAGGTGGGGAACTCGCATCCTGCCACCAGGACCCCGGCGGCCCCTTTCTCAAAGGGCCGCAGCATCATCTTCATGGAGACCCTGGCCGAACACATGACCCGGACGAGCCGGGCATGGACCGGGTACTGGAGGCGGCTCACCCCGGCCATGTCCACGCCGCCCAGGGCGCACCAGTGACACACGAAGCCGATGATCTTTTTTTCAGGAGATTCCAAAAGGGCCGCGTCCACCTGTGCCAGAACCTGGTCGTCGGTGAAATGGACGATGGTGATGCATTCCTTGGGACAATCGGCCGCACAGAGCCCGCACCCCTTGCAGAGTGCCTTGATGACGCGGGGGTTCTTGTCCGAATCCACGCTGATGGCGCTGTAGGGACACCGCTTGTGGCACAGGCCGCACTGATTGCAATCGCTCAAATCGATATCGGCCACGATCCCTTCCGCCTCGATGTACCCCCGCTTCATGGGGATGGAGACCCGCATGGCCGCACCGGTACCGGCTTCCAGGCTCTCCTTGAGCATCATGGGCGCCTTGGCACACCCGGCCAGGGCGATGCCGTCGGCGGGAAATTCCAAGGGGGCGAGCTTCACGTGGGATTCCTGGAAGAATCGGTCCGGGCTGGCCGACACCTTCAAAAGGCCCTTCAGGTGTTCGACGGTGGCGTCGCCCTGGAAGGCGACGGCAAGGACCAACAGATCGGCAGGCAGTTCGAGGCGCTCTCCGATGAGAAGATCCGTGGTTTCCACCACAAGGGTGCCGTCCGGTTTTTCGAGGACCTCCGGATAGTTCTCATCGGGAAACCGGGAAAACCGGATGCCCAGGCGCTTGGCCGCTTCGAGCATGGCGCCCTCTCCCTTGACCATGGAAAGATCCCGGTAAAGGATGTGAATTTGGATTTCAGGGTTGAGGGCCTTCAGGGCCAGGGCATTCTTCACGGCCACGTGGCACCCGATGGCGCAACAGCCGCGCTTGTCGTTTTTGGAGCCCACGCACTGGACAAAGACCACGTTTTTCACCGTCTCCTCCAGGCGGGGCAGCGAGGCGGCGCTTTCCCCGCCGGTGTCCGGGAAAAATTCCCCGGCTTCGCGGGCAGCCAGTCGCCGTTCAAGCTCCAGCTGGGTCAGGACCCGGGGGTCTTCTCCGTACCGGAAGGCGCCTACGGGCGGCATCTCCTGCATCCCTGTGGCCACCACGAGGGTGGAGACATGGAGGCGCTGTCCCACAGCTCCGTCTTTTTCCTTCAGCCCGACAGTGTAATTGCCGATGTATCCCTCGAGGGTTTCCACCTCGGCACCGGTGAGGACCCGGATGCCGGGCGTTTCCAGGACGCGGTCCACCAGGCTGTCGCGCAGACGGGCCGCCGGGGCCTCGTGGCCGTCATGGCGGATGCGGGCCAACCGGTTGAGCATGCCGCCGAGGCGTTCCCCTTTCTCCAGGACGATGGCCCGGAATCCCTGTTGGGCCACGCTCAAGGCCGCGGAAAGCCCGGCCGGACCGCCGCCGATGATGAGGCAGTCCTGTTTCACCGGCAGCCGGATCTCCCGGCCTTCTTCCAGGAGAACGGCCTTGGCCACGCCCATCCGGACCAGGTCCTTGGCCTTCTGGGTGGCGGCACCGGGTTCCTTCATATGGACCCAGGACACCTGCTCCCGAATGCTGACAAACTCCAAAAGATAGGGATTCAGCCCGGCCTGCTTGACCGTCTTTTTGAAAAGGGGTTCATGGGTCCGGGGCGTACACGAGGCGATCACCACCCGATTGACGGCGTGTTCCTGAATCAGATCCTGGAGCCGGCTCAGGTAGTCGACACTGCAGGACCAGCGCCCCTCATCGGCCAGCACCACGTGTTCCAGTTTCCTGGCGTATGCCACCACTTCCGGGACGTTCACGACGCCCGCGATGTTGGACCCTCAGTCGCAGACGAACACGCCCACCCGGATCTCATCATTCATCCATCCACCTCATGGCGCTTCAGATCGCAAGACCGCCTTCATCCCCGCGGCACAGGCCTGGACCACGGACTCGGCGATGTCGATGGGCCCCGTGGCCCCTCCGCACAGGTAAATCCCGGGCACGGAAGTCTCCAGGGGCGCTTTCAGGGGGTCCTTTTCCTTGAAATATCCGAAAGGGTCCAGTTCGATCTTCAGGACCCTGGCAAGCTTTGGATTCCCGGGGCTGGGGACGATCCCCGTGGAAAGGACCAGGAGCTCCACTTCCCGGGTTTCGATCCTTCCGGTATCCAGATTTTCATACCGGAGGGTCAGGTTCTTGGTTTCGGCGTCCTCTTCCACCTGATAGGGACGCCCCCGCACGTACCGGACACCGTTTTCTTTGGCCTTTTGATAAAACGCCCAGAAGTTCTTCCCGTAGGCCTTCAGGTCGTTGTAAAAGACCGTGGTTTCCACCGAGGCGTCGTGTTCCTTGGTGATGATGACCTGCTTGGTGGCGATCATGCAGCAAATCTTGGAACAGTACGGCACGCCCTTGCCCTGGGCCAGGCCCCGGCCGGCGCACTGCACCCAGGCGATCCGCTTGGCGTGCCGGCCGTCCGAAGGCCGCACGATTTCTCCGGCCGTGGGACCGCCGGCGTTCATCAGGCGCTCGAACTGCATGCCGGTGATGACATTGTCGTAAACATCGTAGCCGAGGAGATCCCCGGCCGGAGGCGCCTCCGCGATACCGGTGGCCACCACGATGCTCTTGACCTCAAGGTTGATTTTCCGGGCGGACTGCCAGAGGATGATGGCTTTTTTCCCTTCCTTCTCACAAGCCGACACGCACAGGGCGATGGGACATTCCCGGCACTGGCTGCAGTCCACGGCACAGCCGCCGATGCAGGCGCCGGCCGACCGCATCTCCCCGGATCGGCAGGCCGGATCCACGGCCACCACATTGGGAAGGGCCTGGGGAAAAGCCATGTGGATGAGTTTCCGTTTTCCGCCGATTTTGCCGTCCATTTCGTCGGGTACGCTCACCGGACAGGCCTCCACACAGGCGCCGCACCCGGTGCATTTTGCCTCGTCCACATATTTCGGTTTCTTGACCAGGCGGACTTGAAAGACGCCGTTTTGGGCCTTGACCTTCTTGATTTGGGTGCCGGTGAGGATCTCGATGTTTTCCTGGTTGTCCACTTCGTACATCTGGGGGGCTTCGATACAGATGGAACAGTCGTTGGTGGGAAAGGTCTTGTCCAGGCGCGCCATCATGCCGCCGATGCTGGCCGTATCGTCCACCAGGTAAACCTTGGCGCCGTATTTTGCCGCATTGAGAGCGCAATTGATGCCGGCAATCCCGGCGCCGATGATCAGGATGGCGTCACTCATCAAGCCCTCCCCTCAAGCCGCGTTCTGAAAATCCATTGCTTTTTCTTTTCCGCTGAACCCAAAGCAAGCGTTTCATATCTCCGTGATGATGACGGCCTTGGACTTGCACACCGCCTCGCAGGTCCGGCACCCCAGGCAGTTTTGGGGTCGTGTGGGATAGGCCTTGACGGAAAAATCGAAGACCTCGGCGGGGCAGAGTTTGATGCAATCCTCGCAGCCGTCACACAGGTCGGGATCCACATGGACCAGATAGACTTCAAAGTCCCTGAATTGTTTCGGCATGGTCAGGCCGTTTCTATTTTCCTTTCAGCTCTTCCCACTTGTAATCGATGAGCTCCAAAAGGACCCCGTTCATCTTCTTGGGATGGAGGAAAGCAAACTCGCAGTCCCGGAAGGGACGGGCCCCGCCGATGAAAGGATAGTCTTTTTCTTTCAGCTCCGCCATGGCCTCCCGGGTGTTGTCCACGTTGAAGCTGACGAGCATGATCCCTTCGCCCCGCTTCTCGATGAACTTGGCCACATCCCCGTCCGGGGAGGTGGACTCCATCAGCTCGAATCCCACTTCACCCACCCAGTACCGCGCCACCTTGATCTTCTCCGGCTCATCGATGTATTCGTCGTCCGGCCCGGATTTCCCCAGGACCGGCTCCCAGATCCGCCGGGCCTGGTCCAGGTCTTTTACCGCAATACAGATATGATCGATCTTGTTGACTTTCACCTGTGCCTCCCGTCGTCTTTCAACGGCCCTTGAGCCTGTTTTTTAAAAGGTCACCTTTTCCACCGGCACCGTGATCGCTTCGTCCGGGCAGACACACCCGCACTCGTTGCAATCTTCACACAAGAACTCCGTCACCACCACGCGATCTCCCTGGACCCGAATGGCCTGATCCGGACAAACCTCCACGCACAGGGGCTGGGCGAAGCCCCCGCACAGGGTGCACTTGTTCAAATCGACTTGGGCTGCCATAACACGCTCTCCTATTCTTCCTTCTTGTAGAGTCGAATCAACCACATCCCCTCTCCCCGGGGAATGGCCTTCTGGACTTCCAGGTCCAGCGGGATATTAAAGAAGATGCTCACATCCTCCAGAACGGATTTGAGCATCTTCTCCCGGCAAAGGGCGACTTCCTTCATGGAGACGCCGAACTCCTTGGCCCAGGTCGGCCAGGGATCCCGGGTACATTTGATGAAAACCTCCGTGGGCTTTTCGCCCTTTTCGGCCGTGGCCACCCCGCCGTCCACGTTCCACAGGCCTGCCATGGCCCGGCCCAGGTTCAGCAGAAACGCGGCCTCCCCCTTGAGCCAGTGCAATCGCGGCAACATGGACTTCCCGATGTCTTTCCCGAAGCGCTCCGCGGCCCGAAGCCCCACCTGGAGGGGATCCACGCCGTCTTCGGCAAGTTCCAGGGCCACCTGCCGCCACCGATAATAGGTCTTCCCGATCTCCGCCTGGGCGGCGCGCAGGCCGCGCAACACTTTCCCGATCTCTTTTTCCGCATCAAACGCCATGACTGACCTCCTCCTATATCCTCATGCCGATCCGATAACCGTCATGCACCGCACTGGACAGGTTCCGGGGCACCAGTGCGTCGCCGATGACGAAGAGTTCGATCCCCTCGGACTGGACCGCTTTCTTGAGGGCTTCATTCGCCACGCGATCGCTGTTCACGATCGTATGGCAGGCCACCGGAATCCGGTATCCGTCGTATGTTCTAATGAGAATGCCTTCCGGCGTAACCCTTTCGATGTCGCAATCGTTGTACACCTTAACCCCGTTTTGCCTCAGATAAATCAGGTAGCGCCACTTGAAGGAGGGGTTCACATCGAATCCCGCGGTCTTTTCCCTGCCCACCAGGGTGACCTGCTTCCCCTGCCTGGCCAGATGGAGGGCGCACCCGATGCCGGGTTTCCGGTTCCCCCAGATGACCACTTTCTCGCCCACTTGGGCCGTTCCCCGCATCACGTCCAAGAGGTTCACGACGTTCTGGTGGGGACCCCCGGGGAGTTCCGGATAAACAGGGCCGGTGGCCAGGACCACGGCGTCGGGCATCTGATCTTCAATGGTCTCTTCGGTGACCTCGCTTCCCAGATGGAAGGTGACCCCGGCCATTTCGCACATCTTTTTCTGATATTCCACACAGGTCCACAGTTCATCGTCGCCGTAAGGGGCCTTCCGGGCCTCGTTAAGGGTGCCGCCGAGGGTGTCCCGCTTGTCGTAAACATGGACTTCGTGCCCCCTCCTGGCCGCCATGTAGGCGCACTCGAGGCCGGCCGGCCCGGCGCCCACGATCATAATCTCCTTTGGCTCTTGGGCGGGCGGCGGATCGGTGAATTCCGGGTTTGTTTCATGGGCGCACACGGGATTGATGTAGCAGGTCATGGGGGCGTCCCGGAAGAGCCGCGCCAGGCAGAGGTTACAGGCCACGCAGTGCCGGATTTCGTCTTCTTTTCCCTCCAGGACTTTCTTGGGCATCAGGGGATCGGCGATCATGGAGCGGCACATCTCCCATATGTCCAGCTCACCGGCCCCGATGGCCTTGTTGGGCAAGTCCGGCCTGAAGAGGCGATAGGCCATCTGGACCGGGACCTTCACGTGTTCCTTGGCCCGTTTGGCCAGGTGGATCCAGTTCCCCATGGGGATATCGCGGCTGATGACCGGGTAAATGGACTCCTGCCAGCCCAGGGTCACGCTGATGTAATCGACACCGGCCTCCTCGGCGATCTTGTAGGTCTCCATGGATTCTTCGGGGGTGTTTCCCCGCACGTCGTCCAGGAGTTCTTCGGCGCACAGCCGGATGCCCACAGGAATATCCGGACCACAGACCGCCTTGACCCCCTGGATGATCTCCACCACCGCCTGCATCCGTCCCCGGATGTCGCCGCCGTACTCATCGGTGCGGCGATTGGTGTACTTGGAGATGAAGTTGGAGACCAGGTACCCCACAATGCCCGAGATCTCCATGACATCGAAGCCGGCCGCTATCCCCCGTCGGGCTGCATCGATATGCTGCTGGATCATCTCCTTGATCTCTTCTTTGGTCATCTCCTTGATGGGGCGGAAGATGCGCAGGCGTTGAGGCACCGCCGAAGGCCCGTGCCCGTATTCCACATCCACGGCCCCCACCCGGCCGCAATCCATGAGCTGAAACCCGGCCACGGCCTTGGCGTCATGAATGGCATCGGCGATGCGCTTCAATCCCGGGATGAACTTGTCGTCCCAGCAGGCCGCCTGCCCCACATAGCCCTGGCCTTGCCGTTTTTCATCCATGTAGACGCCCTGCATGAAGCACAAGCCGCCCACCACGCCTTTGGCCCGCTCCCGCATGTAGGCCACCCCGGCATCGGTCACAAAACCGTCGCGTCCATTCAAGTTTTCCTCCGTGGCCGCATACTTGATCCGGTTGGGGATGATGAGGTTGCCGATTTGAATCGGTTTAAAAAGGTGGGGGTAGGTCTTGGCCCCCGGGAACCCGGCATAGTCCCACTCAAACAGTTGTTTTGCCATCGCTTCACCCTCCTCCTTGAGTCTTTTCTTCAAAAACGCTTCCAGAAAGATCATTGAAACCGGGATGGTCCCGTCGGTTTCCTTTTAAAGGCACCCATCATCAGGTCGAAGGTCTCTTCCAGGTTCTCGAAGAGGCTATAGGCGCGGTTTCTCAGCAGCCACAGGGTGATGATATGTTCCATGGTGCCGATGAAGATATTCCGGGCGATGCGGGGATCGAGATCAGGCCGCATCTCCCCCGTGCGTTTGCCTTCCTCGAAGATCTCGAGCAAGTAGGCGTACAAAAGCTTTACATTGGAATAGACCTCGGTCTGCATGAAATTGGCGTTGGTCTTTAAGAATAGATAGACGATCTTGGCGTCCAGGGGCGCTTCCTCCACCCGTCGAAAGTACCACCAGAGATACTTTCTCAGCTTGTTTTCCGCCCCCTTGATCCCGAAAAGCTGGCGCTCCAAATCCTTAATAAGTTCGGAAACCCACAGGTCCGGAATCGTCAAAAGGAGGGCTTCCTTGCCCTGGAAGTACTCGTACAGGGCGGCTTCGGACAATCCGGCCTGTCTGGAGATATCCGCAATGGTGGTCTTGAGATACCCTTGCTCGGCGAAAAGGGCCTTTGCCGCCTCGATGATGCGGTTTTTGGTGTTCTCTTTTCTATTGGAGGGAGGACTCGCCATGACCCTAAATCAATTGGAAAGATATCGTCAACCGACGCTTAAAGGAATATAACAACCTGTATTTTGTAATTATTATCGCCTTAATGGCATTTGTTTTCTATGATTCAGCCTTTTATCAAAGGAAACACCCCTTATCCAGGATCCGGACAGGCGATATTCCTGTCCTATACCCGAAAAACTTGAATGCTTCAATTCACCGTTTAAACATTTAACTCATTGTTATATATGGCATATTTCTTATAGTTGGGATTTTTTGGACTACATTTCCGAATAACATTCAGAAATTTCCTTGTCAAGGGCCAATCGACTTGGGTTCAGGGCCTGGTACACCCGGAAGGGCGCCAGGGGCGGGCTTTTGCACAAAGTTCCGTCCAGTTGCGCTCCACAAGGGTCTGGATTTTTTGGATCATCGCATCGGTCATCTCCTTGAAACGGCCCTGGGCCTTGAGGTATTCGGTCACCGCAATGGGAGACTCCGGAACCACGTTGATGCGGTACACGCCGTCTTGAACTTCGTACAGGGAAAAGACATGGGACCGGGTGGCCATGCGGGCGATGCGCACCGTCTGGGAGGCGTCGATCCGCCACCCCGGGGGACAGGGGGCCAGCAGATGCACGAACCTGATCCCCTGGAGGGTGCGCATCTTCCGGAACTTGGCCACCATGTCATCCGGGTAGGCGATGGAGACGGTGGCCAAATAGGGGATATGATGGCCCAACAGGATCTTTTCGATATCCTTCTTGGGCTCGTCCTTGAGGGCCAGTTGATAAATTTCTTCCACGCCGCGTCGGCATAAGAAATGGTCGCCGAAGGTTTTTTCCAGGGTCCCGGAGGCAAAAAGGCCATCGGGTCTGACATCCACGGAAGCGCAGAACTTCTCCAGTGACTCCAGCGCGGCCAGGGCCTCCAATTCCCGGTCCACCACGGCCTTGGGGAGCCGGTATGGGGGGATGCCTTCCCGCAGGAGCCCGCCCATCTTCTCCCGGCTTTCAAAGACCGTCACCGTGTAACCGAGCAACGCCGCAAAATAGGCCGCCGCCATCCCGGCCGGCCCGGAACCGACTACGGCCAAGGCCCTGGTATTTTTCTCCGGCAGCCGGGGATGGGCCGGTACCGGGTCGAACCGATCCCCCACAAACCGTTCCAGGTCCCGGATGTCCACACGGCCGTCCAAGGGGGCGCGGTTGCAGGCCTTTTCGCAAAATGCAAAACAGACCCGCCCGAGGACGGCCGGGAAAGGCTGTTCCTGCTTGAGGTGCCAGAATGCGGCTGCGGCATCCCTCCTTTCCAGCAGCGCGATCCATCCCTCCATGTCACAACCGGCGGGGCACGCATTCTGGCAGGCCGGAGTCTTGTCTTCATATACGGGGCGGAGAAACCGCCACGTTCCGGTTCGATGATGGGCCATGGTGCCCATGGACACATTCATGGGCGTGATGTCCCGCCAAGATTCCACGGGATACGGTTTGGCCCGGCTGCCGCGCCGTAAAATGCTCATGGCGCCTTCTCTTTTCTGACGGGGGACAACTTTGCCGTAGATTCGGCCACCACCGAGGCAAAGGCCTTTCGGGCCTCCACGTCCCTGCCTTTCCAGGGGTGCATCAAACTTGACAAGACGTAGGTTATGACGTACTGCCATAAACCCGGCAATGAAGGAAAGCGATGCCGGCGCTGACAGCAACGGAAGCAAGAGCAACGCTCTACCGGCTCATTGACGAGGCGGCGGCCAGCCGCGAACCCATTGTCATTAAAGGCAAGCGTGCAAGTGCCGTTCCCGTCTCAAAGGAGGATTGGCGCTCCATTCAGGAAACCCGGTACCTGCTGAATATTGCCGGTATGCGCGAATTCCTCCGGAAAGGATTGGCGAGTCCCATTGAGGCATGTTCCAGGGAGATCGAGCCGTTGGGCGACTCATCCGGAGCCTGCTCCCGACACATTACCCTCCAGCATCGACCGGCCTATCCAATCCCCGATGAAGAAAGGCTTGTCAAGAGAATCCGCATGTGGACCCATTATGAATAGCCGGGTGGAAGGGAGACGCAACCGTTGAATGCTGTCCCCGTCAAGCCCCATCTCGAACTGGCCCGGCGCTACTTCGACGATCTGGCCCGCCGATTTCCCGTCATGTGTGCCAGCGACGAGTTCGATTTTCTCCCCCGGGCCCAGGCCGCCGCCGGCTACTATGACCGCCTGGACGAAATGGATGCTGAGACCCTGGAAGAATGCATCGGCGGGTTGAAGGCGCTTCAACAGGATTTTTCCCGCCTGGCGGCGGCTGCAACCCACCTTGAAGACGGCATTGACCTGGAGTTGCTGCAGGCCAGCATTGCCGGAGTTTTAATCGCCCTGGAACAGAAACGCACCTGGCAGCACAATCCCCTGCTTTACCTGAAAATCGCCTTTATCGGGCTGGACCACGCTCTCAACAAACCGGCTTCCGACCGGGAAGAACGCGTGGACCGGGTGCTGGCCCGCCTGGCGGCGGTTCCCCGGATCTTTCGGCAGGCCCAAAAAAACATCGGGGCGGTGCCCGAGTCCTATCACCGGGCCGCCGGCGCCATGGTGCTCGACGGCAGGCAGTACCTTGAGTCGCTGGGCCGCGCCTTGCCGGGAACCTGGCCCCCGAAGCCGGCCGCCGCTCTGGCGGCCGGCCTTGAAAAGGCCCTGGCCGCGCTGGAGTCACTGGAGAAGTTCTGCGCTTCCGTGGATGTCGGACCCGATGGCCTTTTTGCCTTAGGGACCCTGGAAAAAACCCTCGGCGACCATTTCTTATGCCGCCGCAGCGTGGAAGAAATTTATCAACTGGCCCTCAAGGACTGGCACCGGAACCTCGATCGGCTGCGCCGCCTGCAAGCGGCGATTGATCCCGGAACGGGCTGGCAGCAGCTCTACCACGGCTATTTGCCGGCCGGCGTTGAAAACACCGACACGTTTTCCCTTTATGCCGGGGAGATCCGGAGCCTTGAGACCTTTTTCCGGCACCAGGGCCTTATGGAAGTGAATGTTGATGCACCGCTGGAAATTGCGGAAACGCCGCGCTATCTGCGCTCCGTGAGGGGGGCGGCCTCTTTTGCGGCGGCCTTTACGGCCCGGCCGGAGGAAACCAGCTATTTTTACATTACCACACGGCCGGGGGGAGGGCATGATGCAATGACGGAGGCTCTTCTGAAGAAACGCTTTCACCGGGAATACAAACTGCTCACCGCCCATGAAACCTTTCCGGGCCACCACCTGCTGGATGCCGTGCGCCGCCGCCTGCCCAATCCGGTACGCCGGCAGGTCGAATCCCCCCTTTTTTATGAAGGCTGGGCCTCCTATGCCGAGTCCATGCTGGTGGACTCCGGGTACATCGACAACCCCATGGATTTGCTGGTGGATTGCAAAAGAAAGCTCTGGCGCGCCGCCCGCTGCCAGGTGGATGTGGGGCTGGCCACGGGCAAAATCGACACGGCGGCGGCCATGAATCTGCTGCAGGAGTGCGGATTTTCCCCCCGCGAGGCGCGGCGGCAGGTGGATCGTTTTCGTTTGAACCCCGGATACCAGCTGTGCTACAGTCTGGGCGCTCATGAATTTAAAAGACTCCGGGAGCGTTTCTGCGGCCCCATGGAGTGCAACCGTTTCCATCGCCTCATCCTGGAAGGCGGCGAGCTGCCCTTTCACCTGATCGAAAAAAGGCTGAATCATCTCCGGCAGGCGATGCTCGAATGAGGGATTGCAACGTGGAAGATTTTAAAGGTTATCACTCGGAGTGGAATCTCGGAAGCCCGGGAGGATGGGACTACCAGCGGCTGACCCAGGTCATCGGCAAGGCGGTCTGGCGGCGTCTGAATGCAATCAAGCCCTTCGGAATGAAGCTGGATTTTGACCCTCCCTGTTTTTCGCCGGTCGAAGGCCTGGTGGCGTTGCTGGTGGAGGCGCACCGCTTGCGGGAAGGGCCAAATCCCGGACTCATCGCCGTGGTGGCCGAGGAGGAGACCCTGGCGGACGTCACCGAAAACATCAACCTGGCCAGGCACCTGGATGCCGTGGAAGGGATCACCGGCGCCCTCATGGCCCCGCAGGAACTGGAAATGCGCCGGGGGAAGGTCTGCTGGCAGGGCAAACCGGTATCGGTGATATTCATGGATTTCAACACCGATGTGCTCCTGGCCCTGCACCGCAAGCACGGCCTGGAGCCGGTGCTGCAGGCCATAAAAGAGCATCGCGTGATCAATCCCCGGGGAACGGAGCCCTTCAATGTGAAAAGCATGTTCGAGGTGCTCACCGGGCCCCGCCATGGGCGCTTTCACCGGGAAATCGTGCAGCGCACCCCCTGGACGCGGCGGTTTTTCCCCCGGCGCACGGATGGCCCCGGTGGCGAGGCCATCGACGACCTGGTGGAATGGACCCGCCGCCACTGGGACGCGCTGGTGCTCAAACCGGCCAGGGGCTATTCCGGGCACGGGGTGAGGGTCGGCGGTGTCAACGAGGGGGTGGAGGAAGCCGTCAGGCTGGCACTGGAACAGGGGGATTATATCGTGCAGGAAAAAATTCCCCTTTCCCTGTGGAGCGAGGAAATTCCCCACCTGGAAAATGGAAGCATCCGATTGAAGACCTGCCAGACGGACTTTCGCTGCCTCATGGGGCCGTCGGGTCTGCTGGGTTTTGTGGGCCGCTACGGCGGGGTGCCCACCAACGTGGGCAGCGGGGGCGGGTTCCAGCCCCTGGCCGTCCTGGAGTCTGACATGAGCGTCCGCGAAGCCGTTGACCGCATCAATGAGACCATTGCGGGCATGGATCCCGGGGACCTGCAGCAGGTGATCGAAGCACAGAAAAAAATGGCCGTGGACTGCGACTTCACCTACCTGCTGGGACCGGTTAAAATCGCCCTGCGCCCCCGGCTGATCACCGCCGGGCAGATGGAGGCCCTGCGGCGATACGGGCAAAAGCTCTGGAAGGATTGCCTCACCCTGGAGACCCTGTGGCGGGCGGGAGAGCTGGATGCGCTGATCCACATTGAAGAAGAAGAGTTGGCCATCGCGCGCCTGGATCCCTGGGAAGGATCGCCGGCCATCATCGCCTCCGACGGCCTTTTCAGCTTCGGGGCGGAACCCCGTGGCGGCGCCACAATGCGTTGAGAGGTCCCATGCCCATTGAAGTCGATCCCGACTGGTGGAAAACCCTTTTTGACGGGGTCTACCTGATCACCGATGCGCGGTCGGTCTGCGACGAGGCGCTTACGCGCCGGGAGGTGGACCTGATATGTAAAATGCTGCCCCTGCAGCCGGGCCACCGCATCCTGGACCTTTGCGGCGGCCACGGGCGCCACAGCCTGGAGCTTTGCCGCCGGGGTTTCAGGGGTTGCACGCTCCTGGACTATTCGAGGGCCCTGACCGACATGGCCCGGGAAAAAGCCCGAGCCAACGGGCATCCCCTGGAAGTGGTCTGCTGCGACGCCCGCAAGACGGAGTTGTCTGCGGAGAGTTTCGACCACGTGCTGATCCTGGGCAATTCCATCGGATACATCCAGGAGCCCGACGCCGATCGCAGGATTCTTTCCGAGGCTTACCGCGTGCTGCGGCCCGGCGGATGGCTGCTGGTGGATGTCACCGACGGCGAGGCGGTGAGAAGGTCCTTCCGGCCCAATGCCTGGCATGAAATCGGCGACGATGTGGTGGTGTGCCGCGAGCGCGAGATACGGGACAATGTGGCTTGTGCCCGTGAAATGGTGCTCAGCAAGAAAAAGGGGTTGATTCGCGACCGCACCTACGCCGTGCGGCTTTATGACCCCCTGGGCCTGGCCGCGCTTCTTAAAGCCGCCGGGTTTGCCCGTGTAACCGTGCAAAACGATTTCTCCCCCCACCACGGGGCGGGCGATTACGGGTTCATGAACCGACGCATGATCGCCACGGGACAGAAATTTGAAGCCCCCTAGCCAAGGCTCCAATTCAGCGTTGCCTGAAGGCCGCCAAAAGCAAGTCCTTTTCAAGGCCGGGTTTTAAGCAAAAAGCGTCTTCTTGACAAAGCCTGTCCGGGACAGATAGAGACGGGACATGCGGTTTACGGACAAGGCGGTCCTTTTCGTTGCCACGGGGTGTTTTTCGGGGAAAATCCCCTTTGCTCCGGGCACCTTCGGCTCTGCAGCCGGGCTTCCCCTTGCCTATCTGTTTTCCCGCCTGAACTGGGCATACGCCCTTTTTTTCGTCGCCGTCCTGACCGGTTTTGCCGTGGTGGTGGCCCACCGGGCTGAAATTGTCTTGGGGAAAAAGGACCCGGGCGAAATTGTTATTGATGAAATGGTGGGAATTGTGGTAACATTTATTGGTTTTGCAGCAGATATC
>JALVQN010000173.1:0-6830 GCA_027025555.1 Desulfobacterales bacterium | reverse complement strand
CGGATCTTGATCGCCGGGTTCCTCATTTTCCGGGCCATGGATATCGCGAAACCGTATCCGATCCGATCCATCGACAGGCGGGTGCCGGGGGGGTGCGGCGTGGTGCTGGACGACGTCCTTGCCGGAATCTACGCCAACGCGGTGTTGAGACTCCTGATGCTCTGGGGTGCATGAGCAGGGGGAGTGACCGCCCCGGTTCATGGATTCGGAGATATAAGGGCCCTTGAACCTCAAGATTTAGTAAAAGAATGAAGGAAATCACTGAAACCGTGAAAGTGGAAAAGGCTGCCAAGGCAGACGAGACCCGGAAAAAAAGCCGCCTGAGGGAGAATATTGAAGCCATTGTCGTGGCGGTGATCCTGGCCCTTTTTATCCGCGCCTTCGTGGTCCAGGCCTTCAAGATCCCTTCCGGTTCCATGAAAGAAACCCTGCTCGTGGGGGACCATATCCTGGTCAACAAATTCATCTACGGCATTAAGATCCCGCTGATTCAAA
This sequence comes from Desulfobacterales bacterium, assembly GCA_027025555.1. Taxonomy (GTDB): domain Bacteria; phylum Desulfobacterota; class Desulfobacteria; order Desulfobacterales; family UBA2156. The sequence goes on along the minus strand of JALVQN010000173.1, from coordinate 6,335 downwards.
AGACGCTGATTCCAATCAAAAAGCCCCAGCGGGGCGACGTCATTGTCTTCCGCTTCCCGGAAGACCCCGACAAGGATTTCATCAAACGCGTCATTGCCGTGGAAGGCGATGTGGTGGAGATCCGTGACAAACAAGTCTATGTGAACGGCAAGCCCCTGAAGTGTGATCACGCCGTCTTTAAAGACCCCCATATTATTCCGGGGGACATTCAGCCCCGGGATAATTTCGGACCGGTGAAGGTCCCTCCGGGATCCCTGTTTGTCATGGGCGACAACCGGGACCACAGCTACGACAGCCGGTTCTGGGGATTCGTAGATCTGGATGCGGTAAAGGGCAAGGCCTTCATGATCTATTGGTCCTGGGACAAGGCGCGCTTCGGCGTCCGCTGGCGCCGCATCGGCGACTGGATCCGTTGATGCCCCGGGGCCTGGCCCATCCGCTCCGTGAACCTTTGAGCCATTCATGAAGGGGGGTCCGTCCCATGCAAGCGTTTGCAAAAAAAGATATCCTGGACATGGCATCCCTCACGGCCGGGGAGATCGAGCTGATCCTCGATACGGCCGGGCACATGAAGGAAATCGGCACGCGACCCGTGAAAAAGGTCCCCACCCTGCGGGGAAAGACCGTGGTGCTCTTTTTCCATGAGCCCAGCACCCGGACCCGGACTTCCTTCGATATCGCCGCCAAGCGTCTTTCTGCGGATTGCCACGCCATTTCCGCCGGCACCAGCAGCATGGTCAAGGGGGAAACCCTCATCGACACGGCCCGGAACCTGGAAGCCATGAATCCGGACATCCTCGTAATCCGGCACGCCTCCTCCGGCGCCCCCCATCTCTTGGCCTCCCTTTGCCGCTTCAGCGTCATCAATGCCGGGGACGGCACCCACGCCCATCCCACCCAGGCCCTGTTGGACCTGATGACGATCCGGGAACGAAAGGGAAAGATCGCCGGGCTGAAACTCGCCATCATCGGGGATATCGCCCACAGCCGAGTGGCCCGTTCAAATATCGAGGGCTTCACCAAGCTGGGAGCTTCCGTGGTGATTGCAGGGCCGCCCACCATGATCCCCAAGGGGATCGAATCCCTGGGCGCGGCCGTGACCTTCCGGGTGGAAGAAGCCATCGGAGACGCCGATGTCATCATGATGCTTCGGATCCAAAAAGAACGCCAGCAAGGCTTTCTCTTTTCCACGGAAAGGGAATACGCCCAGGCTTACGGCCTCACCCTGGAAAAGCTCAAACATGCCAGGCCCGGGGTACTGATCATGCACCCGGGCCCCATCAACCGGGGCGTTGAAATCGCCCCGGAGGTGGCGGACGGTCCTTACAGCCTCATCCTCGATCAAGTGGAAAACGGCGTGGCCATCCGGATGGCGTTGCTTTATCTCGTTGCAGGAGGTGCACGGCATGCCGCTTCTGATTAAAGGCGGCCGGGTCCTGGACCCGGGAAGCATCGACGACACAATGGACATCCTTGTTCAAAAGGGGCGGATCGCCAAACTCGGAAAGAGGCTCCCATCCCTTAAAAAGACGCCCAAGCTACGGGTCATTGATGCCAAGGGGCTCCTGGTGGTGCCGGGGCTCATCGATCTGCATGTCCATTTTCGGGAACCGGGGCATGAGTACAAGGAGACCATCGAAACCGGATGTCTGGCCGCCGCGGCAGGCGGCTTCACCGCCGTGTGCCCCATGCCCAACACGAACCCGGTCAACGACAACCGGCAGATCACGGAATTCATCCTGGAAAAGGCACAAAAGGCCTGCGGTGTGCGCGTCTTCCCGGTGGGCGCCATCAGCAAGGGACTCCAAGGAATCCTGCTCACCGAGTTTTCCGACCTCAAGGCGGGCGGCGCCGTGGCCGTGTCGGACGACGGTCGGCCCGTGGCATCGAGCCTTTTGATGCGACGGGCCCTGGAATATGCAAAGGGATTCGACCTGTTGGTCATCTCCCATTGCGAGGATGCGGATCTGGCCGGCGGCGGCGCGATGAATGAAGGCGCGGTGGCCACCCGGTTGGGCCTTCCCGGCATTCCCAACGCGGCCGAAAGCATCCTCGTGCTGCGGGACATCGCTTTGTGTGCGCTCACCGGGAGCCGGCTGCACATCGCCCACGTGAGTACCCGGGAGTCGGTGGCGGCCATCCGGGAAGCCAAGGCTTCCGGCATCCCGGTCACCGCCGAAACCGCTCCCCATTACTTCTCCCTCACCGAGGAAGCGGTTCAAAATTACGACACCCACGCCAAAATGAACCCCCCGTTGCGCTCGGAGGCCGACCGGCTGGCCGTCATCGAGGGGCTCGCGGACGGTACCCTGGACGCCATCGCCACGGACCACGCCCCCCACTCCAGCATCGAAAAGGACCTGGAGTTTGACCGGGCGGCAAACGGCATCATCGGCCTGGAAACGGCCCTGCCCCTGGGGCTGAAGCTGGTTGAAAGCGGCGGGCTGTCCCTGTCGGCGTTGATCGAAAAGATGGCCGTCAACCCGGCCCGGATCCTGGGCCTCGACAAGGGCATTCAGCCGGGAAACCCGGCGGACTTCACCCTCATCGACCTGAACCGGCCTTTTTGTGTGGATGCAAATCGCTTTTTCTCCAAGAGCCGGAACACGCCTTTCAACGGCTGGGAACTGAAAGGCAAGGCGGTGTGCACCATCGTGGGAGGGAAGGTGGTCTTTCAAGAAAAGGAATCCGGAGGGCAATCCAAAGGCCCGTGGATCCAGCAAGGAAGAAAAACGCGCCATGACCCCCGAAAAGGATCCTGAAACCATCCTCGTCGTCGACGACGAACTCAGCATGCGGGAGTTTTTGGAGATCCTCCTGGAAAAGGAGGGCTACCGGGTCTTTCTGGCCGAAAACGGCAAAAAGGCCCTGGCCCTTTTGAAAAAGAGCGATTTCGACCTGCTCCTTCTTGACATCCGACTCGGGGACCTGTCGGGGATCGACATCCTGAAGGCCGCCAAGGCCAAAAACCCGGATACCGTGGTCATCATGATCAGTGCCTATGCCTCCGCGGAAACCGCCGTGGAAGCCATGAACGCCGGGGCCTACGATTACGTGCCCAAGCCCTTCAACGCCGATGAACTCCTCCAGACCATCGCAAGCGCCTTAAAGCTCAAGACCGTGGAGCAGGAAAAGGCCCTCATCGACGACGAACTCAAAAAAACCCTGCACTTCGGAAAGATCGTGGGGAACAGCCCCCAGATGCAACACATCTACCAGATGATCCGCCAGGTGGCCAAGACCCGGACCAACATCCTGATCACCGGGGAAAGCGGCACCGGCAAGGAACTCATCGCCCGGGCCATCCACGAACAAAGCGACCGGAAGGATTTTCCGTTCGTGGCCATCCACTGCGGCGGCATCCCGGAAACGTTGATGGAAAGCGAACTCCTCGGACACAAGAACGGGGCCCTCACCGGCGCCACGGCGGATAAAAAGGGATTGTTCGAGGTCGCCCACAAGGGAACGGTCTTTCTCGATGAAATCGGGGACTTGAGCCTGCCCATCCAGGTCAAGCTCCTGCGGGCCGTCCAGGAGAAGGTGATCCGGCCCGTGGGCGGCAACGAGGACATCCGCGTGGACATCCGGATCCTGTCGGCCACCAACAAGAACCTCCAGGAAGAGGTCATCGCCAAGAACTTCCGGGAAGATCTCTATTACCGGCTCAACGTCATCGAGATCAAGGTGCCGCCCTTGAGGGAACGCAAGGGCGATTTGAAGCTTTTGGCCCAGCATTTTCTGGAAAAATACAGCCGGGAAATGGGAAAGGCGATGAAAAAAATCTCGTCTTACGCCATCGACATGCTCAACAAGTACGATTTTCCCGGAAACGTGCGGGAGCTTGAAAACATCATCGAGCGCAGCGTGGCCCTTTCCGGGACCAACATCCTTTTGCCCGACAGCCTGGCCCTTTCCGTCTTCAAACGCCGGTGGATCGAAGGGGTCAAAAACCGCCGCTTCGACCTGGAAGACGTGGCCAAGGGGGTTGCCCTGGACAGCATCCTCGAGGAGATCGAAAAGGCCTACATCGAAAAAGCCATGGAGATTGCCGGCGGCAAAACCGACCGCGCCGCCGACCTCTTGGGCCTCAGTCCCCGGTCCCTGCGGTACCGCCTGGATAAGATGAAAATCGAAAAATAAGTTGAAAATGTTAATTTGAGCAAATTTTTGTCATAAAGTGACAAAAATTGTCAAACTTCAACAAGCCTCTACCGCCCCGAAAGATCGACGAGCGCCGCCACAAGTCATTTTGAGCTTTATTTTCAATCAGTTAAAATTTTTCATGACAAATGGCAAAACTTGGCCCCCCTTTTGCACGAAATGGGTTTCAAAAAGGTTTCTTTAACCACATTCAAAAAAGGAGGAAAAAATCATGTTCAGCCGGCTCAAAACCCAAAAAGGTTTCACCCTCATCGAGTTGATGATCGTGGTGGCCATCATCGGCATCCTGGCGGCCATTGCCATCCCGAATTTTATCGCCTACCGGAACAAATCCTTCTGTTCGCGTGCAGAGGCCGACGCCGACGGCCTTGCCGCGGCCATTTCGGATTATTTCGCCATACCGTCCCACACGCAAACCCCAAGCGTGGATGAGCTCCATAACAATCGAGGGTACCGTTTCTCCGGCGAAGGAACAAGCACCAACACCGGTACCATCACCGGAGCAGATCCGAATATAAACATTACAATCACCGTCACCGATAGAAGCGGCCGGTGTCCCCAAGACTACCAGTCCAAATCCGACTATTGGACAAACAACGTCTTTACCAAATACGTCAGCGTGCAATAAATAGTCCAAACCCATTCAGCCGAGTCAGCAAAAGGGAAGGCGGCCATGCCTTCCCTTTTGCTATTTAAAAGCAGGCAAAACGGTTCCCGGAAAGACGCTCCACCTGGTTTTCAATGGAAGCCAAATATGGTATATGGCTTGACCTGAAAAACAAAAAAAGACTCTTTCGGTATGGCTGTCAATGCGTCCAGCAACTGAGATGAAGCGCGTCCCTTTCCCTTCAAATCACAGGCCCTGTATCGCCCTGCTTTTGCTTGCCCTTCTCATTTTCCCCGTCTATGCCAACGCCCTCCATGCCTCCTGGCAGATGGACGACAAGCCCAACATCCTGGACAACAGTGCCCTTCATATCGACAACCTCATGCCCTCCACGTTGTTTCAGACCTTCTTCGCCCACCCGGGATCCGCAAAGAAGCTGTATCGCCCCCTGGCCTGTCTGAGTTTTGCGTTGAACTGGTATGCGGGCAAGGACGACCCCTCCGGCTACCACTGGGTCAATATCGGCCTCCATATCCTTGCTGCCTTTGTGCTCTATCTGACCCTACAGGTCCTTTTTGAAACCCCGGTCCTTTCCGGAAAATACCTGGAAAACGAAATTCAGTTTATCGCCCTTTTATCGGCATCCCTTTGGGCCGTCAATCCCATCCAGACCCAGGCCGTGACCTACATTGTCCAGCGCATGAGTGTCCTTGCGGCGCTTTTCTACTTGCTCTCCCTTTTCCTTTACGTCCGGGCACGTCTGCATCCGGTGAAACTCAAGAAATATGTTTTTTTGGGGGGATGTTTCATCAGCTTCCTGTGCAGCCTCGGGGCCAAGGAAAACGCCGCACTTTTTCCCCTGGCGCTGATCTTGGTGGAATTTACTTTCTTTGAAAAGGATGCAAAGCATCAATTTTTCAAAAGTGCCTTCTCCAAAGGCCTTGTTGTTTTGGGCCTTATCCTTTTCCTTTCCATGGTGCTCTTTTATTCCAAGGGCAATCCTTTTTTCTTCCTAAACGGGTATGCCCATCGCGCGTTCAGTTTTGCGGAACGCATCCTCACCCAGCCCCGTGTCATTCTTTTTTATTTGAGCCTGATCTTTTATCCCTTGCCCCAGAGGCTTTCCATCGACCACGACATCCCCCTTTCCACCTCGTTGATGACGCCCTGGACCACGTTGCCGGCAATCCTCATGGTTTCGGCCCTGGTGGCAATCGGGATCCTGCTTTTAAAAAAGCACCCCATCACCGGTTTTGCCCTGACGTTCTTTTTTCTCAATCACGGCATTGAATCGACCGTCATCCCCCTTGAAATCGTTTTTGAACACAGGAATTACCTCCCTTCGGCTTTTCTTTTCTGGCCCATTGCCTTGGTGATCCTCCATGCGATCCGGTTTTTTCAAAAAAAATCCCGGTGGGTACCGGCGACTGTCATCTGTTTTACGATTTTATTGGTTGTCAACCTGGGCATGGGCACGCGTATCCGAAACCTGGCCTGGGCCAGCAAGTCTTCCCTGTGGGAGGACGCGGCCCGAAAAGCCCCTGGAAACGCCCGCCCCCTGGAGAAC
>JALVQN010000172.1 GCA_027025555.1 Desulfobacterales bacterium | reverse complement strand
CTTCTTCAATGCGGTAGGCGCCGCCCTCAATCCGGATGGCCCATCCTTTTATCAAGGCCCGGGCCACCGTGCTCCTGGCTTCTGAAAGCACCCGGGAAAATGTGGGGCGTGAAATGCCCATTTTCGCCGCGGCTGTTTCATGGTCGAGGGATTCGGCATCCGCAAGCCTCAGGGCTTCCAGGCCTTCCACGGGCAACGTGACCCCCTTGAGAGCGGTCAGGGGCACTCCCTGGGGCTTGAAAAATCGGACGGCCGGGGAAAAAGTGACCCGGCGACATTTTCGGGGTCTCGGCAAAGCCGTGTTCCTTTTATGAACTTTTGTTCATAATTTATATTTTAAAAAAATTTTGTCAAGAAAAATTATGAGCAAATGTTCAAAAACGCCTCGCCGGAAAGTCCCGGGGAAGTCCGGGGGAAAGCGGAACGCCCGGCATGGATTTTAGGGAAAAGGCGTTTGATGGCCAAAATCGATCCAGGGCGCCGCCCGGCGGGAACGCCACCGTTTCCCATAGACCCGGTTGTCCAGGAAAGGGAATATTGTCTGCGCGAGGGGGGAATGACGGATGAGGCGGCGTGCAAGCCTGTGGTAGCTGTGGTGGGGGCGGCTGAAGGGGCAGATCCCCACGAGATCGGCGCCCAGGTAGAGGGCGAAGCCTTTGACCAGGGCCGCGGCCTTGACGGGGGGCAGCGTTTCAGAAGGCCGTGGGTTCCCCGGATCCCCGACGGCATACGGGCCGAAAATGGGCGGCATTTCAAAACAGGCTTCCGCCATGGCCACGTGGGGCCGAAAAGCCCCGTCGATGGATCCGATCCGACCCACCGGTCCCCCCTTTTTCCGCCGCCGGGCATCGCCCGGTTCCTTTTCAGGATGCTTGAGGTAATATTCCCGGTAGATCTTCGAGTCCACCGGCAAGGAGCGATTCCGGGCAAAGACGATGTCCCGTTCGTCGAAGCGCGTCACCGTCCCCACCACATGCCCGGAGGCCCCTTTCACGGCCTTGGGGTTGGGCCCAAAAGGGATGAAAAAGACGGCCAAAAACGCGCCCAAGACTCCGAAGGCAAGGATCATGGGAAGACGAAGGCCCGGGAGCCCTCCCGCGATCAGCCCGGTAAAAAGGAAGACGCCCGCCGTCCCCAGGCCGACCCGCGGGGCCCGGGGCTCTGCTTCCCGGAAAGATTTAACGGCGAAAAAGAGGCCCCCCGCCATCCCCATGAGGCAGATGCCCCACAAAAGGATCAAAGACATTTCAAGTCGCTTCTGTCATGTATCATGGGACAGACGGGCCGGAAGGGCGCATGGGCGGGCTTTTCTTCGATTTGAACAGACGGCCGAGGCTGCCGAAGATCTTTTTTAAACCCTTCCAGAGCTTTGGGAGGATCCATATGAGGAGCAGGACGAACGCTCCCAAAAGGACGACAAAGATAAAGGGATGATTTAAGGCGGTCCAGAGGCCCAGGACCACGGCCACGTCTTCGGTGATGGAAGCCAGCCAGTTGGTAACCGGTTCCGGGGAGGTGTTGATCATGACCCGGGTCCCTGCTTTGGCGGCATGTGTGGCGGCGGCCAGACCGCCCCCCACAAGGGCGGCTGCCAGGGCCAAGGCCGGATGGACCCTTCCCACGGCCCCGGCGGCGAGGAGGGCGCCGGCCGGAATCCGGATGAAGCTGTGGACGGCGTCCCATGCCGAATCCACACCGGGCACCTTGTCGGCGAAAAATTCCACCAGGTACATGGCACCGGCGGCGCCCAGTACCAAAGGATGGGTCAAAATGACCAGGTCCGGCGGAAGGGCCATGTTGCCTGAAAGGCCAAGAATGCCCAGGACCAGGACGGCGGCGTACAGGTTGACGCCGCTGGCCCACGCCGCGCCCATGCTCAAGGCGATGCTGTTTGTGATCTGATCGAGAACTTCCACAAAAAACGCCCCTTCCTTACCGGATCTTCGGTGTCTATGGGAACAACAGGCTGTCCCGCAAGAGGCGGGTCACCTCCTGCAAACGTGGATTTAGAACTCTTTTTCCGCCTGATCGAGGGCCTGTTTGAGCGTTTGATAGCTTTCCAGCAAACCCTTCTTCACGTGTTTCCAGGCTTCTCCGGAGGAATGCTTGAGTTCTCCGGACCATTCGGCAAGCTCGTTTTGAAGTTTCCTCAACGACTTGATGGTATGACGCGCCTTTTTCCGGGCAGCCTCATCCATCTGCCCCCATTTCCGGTCGATCCGGTCTTCCAGGCGATCGATGGCCTCATCCAGGTCGTTAATGGCGGTTTTGGCCCTTTTGACGGCCTCTTGCCGCTGTTTTTCCGCAAAGTCTTTGATGGCCTGAAGGGCCTCCGTGACTTTTTCCCTCACCTGATCCTTGGAGGTTGTTTTCGGCTGTTTTGACGCAGCTACAGCCCATCCGGAAAAAAGAAAGAGACAAAGGGCAGAAAGGGTCACCAACAGGGCGGCTATGCCTTTATTCATTCAACAGGCTCCTTTCTCGGCACGGTTCAGAGGCTTCGGGCATCTGAACCCCTTGGATGAAAAAAAAGCGGTGCCCTTATCAGGGCCTTAAAAATATAGCATAAGAGAACCCTGCAAGCAACGGGTGCACAAAATCGATATTGAAATATTAAAGACTTGGTATACGATAGCCGGCGCCGTGGACTTGACAATGATGACATCGAGATGCCCTTTCATTTTCAGGAAGCGCTCCTTTTCCTGGAAGGAAACGTGGACGGACACCGGGCGTGGATAGAATCAAAGCGCAACGGCTCTCCCGGATTTCGGGATTCCTCGGCCTTCAACGAAGCACCGTGGGGGTGCTGGCCATGGTGGTCCTGGTGGGCATGGGGGAGCGGATGGCCGAGCGGTTTCTCCCCATTTACTTGATGGCCTTGGGCGGAGGCGCGCTGGCCATCGGTTTCCTCCAGGCCATGGACAACTTCCTTTCGGCCCTATACAGCTTCCCCGGGGGATACCTTTCCGACCGCCTCGGCACAAAGCGGGCCCTTCTGCTATTCAACCTGGTGGCCATGGCAGGCTTTGCGCTGGTGATCCTTGTTCCGGCATGGCAGGCCGTGTTGGCGGGTGCCGTCCTTTTCATTTCCTGGTCGGCCATCTCCCTTCCCGCCACCATGAGCCTGATCTTCAACGTCCTGCCCCGTCACAAGCGCACCATGGGGGTGAGCATGCATTCGTTGGTGCGGCGCATTCCCATGGCCCTCGGGCCGATTTTAGGCGGCATCTGCATCAGTGTATGGGGGGAGCGGGACGGCGTCCGCCTGGCCTTTTGCGCGGCCCTGGTCATGGCGGGGGCGGCCCTTTTGCTCCAACAGCGGATGATCCAAGACGATGCTTCCAAGGGCGGCAACGGCGACGGAGAAAGCCGGCCTTCATCCCGGAACAATCCCCTGTCCCTGCTGCAACAGATGCGGCC
>JALVQN010000171.1 GCA_027025555.1 Desulfobacterales bacterium | reverse complement strand
TCATCCGGGTTCCGGTGGAGTCCGCCATCGATGTCAGCGTGCTCAACAAACAGAGTCTCCCCCGTAAAACCGCCCGCATCCAGGAGATGAACCTGGAGGAACTCAAGGAAAGGGGGCTTTTCGTCCCACCGGTGGAGAAGAAATATCTGGAACTGACCCCGCCGTCCACCCATGACAACCTGCCGGATGCCACCCGGCTTCTGGGGTTTTTAAAACTGGCCCATGACGAACACCGCCTGGAGGTGGACCTTTCAGTGCTCCGGAAGATTCCCCAGGTGCTCCGGGAGCAGGACTTCAAGGTCACGGCCACCCTGGCGCGACCGGTTCGCGAAAGGGACGGGAGAACCCGCATTGTCAACGTGCAGCCCGGAGACACCACCGATCGCAATTACGCCATTGCCATGGATATCGGCACCACCACCCTTTATGGTCAACTGTTGGACCTGAAAACCGGAGAGGTCCTTGCCCAATACGGGGACTTCAACGGCCAGATCAGCTACGGGGAGGACGTGATCAGCCGGATCGTCTACGCGGAAAAGCCCGGGGGCCTGGACAAGCTGCATCAGGTGGTGACCGCCACGGTCAACAAGATCATCAAAAAGCTCTTCCGGCACGCCAAGATCGATCCGGACGAGGTTTCCACCCTCACCCTCGCCGGGAACACCACCATGACCCAGCTCTTGTTGAAGATCGATCCCCGGTACATCCGCCGGTCCCCTTATGTCCCGGCCTCCACCCTTTTTCCTCCCATCCGGGCCGTGGACCTGGGAATCGCCGTGGGCGACCATGTGACGGCGCTTTTCTACCCGGCGGTGTCCAGCTATGTGGGCGGAGATATCGTCTCCGGCGTCATGGGATCCGGGATGTATCGCGCGGAGGAACTGTGCCTGTTCATGGACATCGGCACCAATGCGGAAATCGTCATCGGGAACAAGGATTGGCTCGCCTGTGCCGCCTGCTCCGCGGGACCGGCGTTTGAGGGGGGCGGCATCCAGTTCGGGATGCGGGCCACCAAAGGGGCCATCGAGGACTTCTCCATCGATCCCTTTTCCCTGGAACCCATGCTCATCACCATCGGCAATGTGAAACCCAAGGGGATCTGCGGTTCCGGATTGATCTCGGTGGTGGCCACCCTCTTTGAAACGGGCGTTGTCTCCAATGCGGGGAAGTTCAACCAGGATCTGGACACGCCCCGGATCCGGGAGACCGACGGCATCGCAGAGTATGTCCTGGCTTTTGCAGAGGAAACACAGATCGGTCGCGACATTACCCTCACGGAGCCCGACATTGACAACCTCATCCGGGCCAAGGGCGCCATGTTCAGCGGGTGTATGACGCTTTTGGAAGAAGTGGGCCTGGATATCAACGATGTGCAGCGCATCTTCCTGGCCGGGGGGTTCGGCAGTTACGTGGATCTGGAAAAAGCCATGACCATCGGCCTGTTGCCGGAAATGGACCCGGACAAGGTGGTCTTTGTGGGCAACGGCGCCCTCATGGGGGCCAAGATGAGTTCTTTGACCAACCGCATCCGGCGCGACGTGGTGGAGGTGACCCGGAAAATGACGAATTTCGAGTTGAGTGAAACCGCATCGTATATGGATCATTACATTGCGGCGCTTTTTTTGCCCCATACGGACATGCAGCGGTTTCCCCGTCTGAAGGCCCGCCTCGAGGCACGAAAGGCCTCATGAACCGAATGAATTTATGAAAAAAAATTAAATGCCATTCAGTCTTTTTATCCTGTTGACAAGAGGCGTCCGCCTATATAAAAAGTACCCTTTGTTTCAGAGACCGCAAAAACCGCACGAAACGCCCCGAACGAGGTTGTCAAGCTTTTAAAGGTGCCATTGCACTTGAAAAGCAACGGCGGCCATTGTGTTCGGTGACAGGCTTAACATTGCTTTTTAAAGCATCTTTTTGGATGGAAATCGTTTGAGAGAAAGGAGGCAGGCAATCGCAGACGGAGTTTGAAGCATGGCATCGGGACAAATTGATCGATGAAAACCTTAACCATTTGTGATGAGGAGGGAACATTGGGCTTTGAATTTTTTAAAGAAAGTTACACCGGCAAGATCAAGGAGATCACCATCGGAGACGGCGATACGTCGGTGAAGGTGGGGGGGGAGAATTGCTATCCCTTCTACCTGTTCGAAGGAGAAATGCCCAATAAGCCCAAGATCGCCATGGAAGTCTGGGACATGGAACCCGAAGAGTGGCCGGAATCCGTTCTTTGCCACTTCAAAGACGTGGTCACGGACCCGGCGGCCTGGGCAAAAAAATGCGTGGAAACCTTCGGCGCCGAGCTCATCGTCCTCCAGCTCAAGAGCATCGATCCCAATGGGAAAGATGCGGGACCGGAAGAAGCCTCCCAGACCGTACAAAAGGTCTTGGAGGCCATCAACGTACCGCTGATCGTTTGGGGGTCCGCCAATACCCAGAAAGATGAAGAAGTCTTCAAGAAAGTGGCCGAAGACTGCCAGGGGAAAAACATTGCCATCGGTCCTGTGGAAGATAAAAACCACAAAGGGATCGGCGCGGCGGCCATGGGGTATGGGCAGACGATCATCGCTTCGTCTCCCATCGACGTCAACCTGGCCAAGCAGGTCAATATTTTGCTTGAAAACCTGGGGATGTCCACGGATAAAATGCTCATCGATCCCACCACAGGCGGGCTGGGATACGGCTTGGAATATTCTTATTCCGTCATGGAGCGGATCCGTATGGCGGCCCTGGTTCAGGGCGACGACAAACTCCAGCTTCCCATCATCAATAATCTCGGCAACGAGATCTGGAAGTGCAAGGAGGCCAAAGATTCGGCCGAGACCGCGCCCACCCTGGGAGATCCGGAAAGAAGGGGGGTCCTCATGGAGGCCGTGGGGGCTGTCAGCTACCTCTTGGCCGGCTCCGATATTCTCATCATGCGACACCCCGAGGCCATACGCCTGGTCAAGGCCTTCATCGATCTGGCCATGGAGGGGGGGTCCGCCAAAGACATCGCTCCCATAAAGAAGGCACTCCCTGAAGTCCATATCGACTTTGCCGCGCTGGCTCCGGAGCCGGATTTGACCATCCAAGAGGAAAAAGAGAAAAAGGCCCCGCCCGTGGAAAAGAAGGCACCCCCCAAGGCTGCTCAGGCAAAGAAGGCCCCGCCCAAAAAGGCTGCTCCGGCGCCTCCGAAACCCGAAAAGAAAGAGGCGGTGAAACCCAAGGCGGAAGCCGTGCCGGAGAAGGTGGACGAGGAAGCCAAGGCCAAGGCCGAAGCCGAAGCCAAGGCCAAGGCCGAAGCGGAAGCCAAGGCCAAGGCCGAAGCCGAGGCGAAAGCCAAGGCCGAAGCCGAGGCGAAAGCCAAGGCCGAAGCCGAGGCAAAAGCCAAGGCCGAAGCGGAAGCCAGGGCCAAGGCCGAAGCCGAGGCTGCGGCCAAAGCGCGGGCCGAACGGGAAGCCCAGGAAGAGGCGATCCGCGCCCAGCGGGCCAAAGAACGGGAAGCCCTGGCGGCCCAGCGCGCTGCAGCAAAGAAGGAAAAAGTTTCCGCGACCCCTGCGGCCGAGCAGAAGTCCATGACGGACAAGCTCATTGAACGGTTGAACCGGATCCACAGGAGAGCCGCTTAAGGGATCGGCCCTGGAAGCGAAATTCACCATTTAACGGATGAAAAGCCTTTTCAATGACGAGGAGGAACCTCTGATGGCAGAAGTCACCAAAGAAAAAGTCAAGAAAGTCGCGGATCCCATTGCGGCATCCATCGATCCGGGCACCCAAGAATTGATTCGACGGGCCCAGGAGCTGGAAATCGACACGGTATTCGACCGTGCCGCCAGCATGAAGCCCTGCAACATCGGGATGCAGGGGATTTGCTGTAAAAACTGCGCCATGGGGCCCTGCCGCCTGCCTTTGCCCAAGGGCGGCATCGAGGGGGAAGACACCCGGAAAGGCCTGTGCGGGGCCACGGCCAACACCATTGCGGCCCGGAATTTCGCCCGCATGGTGGCGGCAGGAGCGGCGGCCCATTCGGATCACGGACGGAGCGTGGCCGAAGTCTTCCTTTCCGTGGCCCGTAAAGAGACTCGGGATTACCGGATCAAAGACCCGGACAAACTGCTCGCCATCGCCCCTTACTTCGACGTGGCCACCAAAGTGGAAGTCAACGGCGAGGAAATGGACCGGGATATTGATGAGATCGCCCTCGAGGTGGCGGAAAAGGCCCTCAATGAATGGGGCAAGGCCGAGGGGGAACTCTATTATGCCAAGCGCGCCCCGGAACCCCTTTATGAAAAGTGGAAGAAAAGCGGCGTGGTCCCCCGCAACATCGACCGGGAGGTGGTGGAGATCATGCACCGGACCCACATGGGGGTGGACCAGGATTACAAGAATATCGTCAAGCAGTGCACCCGGGCCTCCCTGGCCGACGGATGGGGCGGCTCCATGCTGGCCACCGATCTGCAGGATGTGCTCTTCGGCACGCCGTATCCCCTGCAGGCCGAATCCAACATGGGCGTGCTGAAGGAAGACCATGTGAATATCATCGTTCACGGTCATGAGCCGGTCCTTTCCGAGATGATCGTGGCCGCGGCCCAGTCCAAGGAGATGGTGGCGTATGCCCAGTCGAAAGGCGCCAAGGGGATTCAGCTGGGCGGCATCTGCTGCACGGCCAACGAGATTTTCCAGCGTCACGGCGTGCCCCAGGCGGGCACCTACCTGCAGCAGGAGCTGGCCATCATCACCGGTGCCTGTGACGCCATGGTGGTGGACATCCAGTGTGTCTTCCAGAACCTGGCCAACGTGGCCAAGTGTTTCCACACCAAGCTCATCACCACCCATCCCATCGCAAAGATGGAGCAGGACAACGTGATCCACATCGAGTTTGACGAGCACCATGCCATGGAAGACGCCACGCGGATCGTCAAACTGGCCATCGACAACTTCGAAAACCGCGGCAGCGAGGTGATGATTCCGCAGTACAAGGCCACGGCCATCGGCGGCTTCGGCGTGGAATCCATCGAGTACCACCTGGGCGGCACCTTCCGGGGATCCTACTATACTCTGAACGACAACATCATCAACGGCCGCATCCGGGGTGTGGCCGGCGTGGTGGGGTGCAACAACGCCCGCACGCGCCACAATGAGGCCCACATCACCGTGGTCAAGGAATTGATCAAGAACGACGTCATCGTCCTGACCACCGGGTGCAACGGGATCGCCTGCGCCATGGAAGGCCTCCTGACACCCGAGACCGCCCATGTATTCTGCGGCCCCGGCCTGCGGGAAGTCTGTGAAACCGTGGGCATCCCGCCGGTGCTGCACCTGGGCTCCTGCGTGGACAACAGCCGGATCCTGCTGGCGGCCACGGAGGTGGTCAAGGCCGGTGGTCCCTGGAAGGACATCTGCGACCTTCCCGCCGCCGGAAGCGCTCCGGAATGGATGAGCGAAAAGGCCATCAGCATCGGCCAGTATTTTGTCAGCTCCGGGGTCTACACGGTCTTCGGATACCACTTCCCCACGGTGGGGGCTCCGGTCTTCCAGGAGTACCTGTTCAAGGAGATGGAGCGCCTGTATGGCGGCAAGTGGGATTTTGAAGCCGATCCCATCAAGCACGCCCGATTGATGATCGCCCATATCGACAAGAAGCGCAAAGAACTGGGCATCGACAAGGCCCGGGAACGGGTGCTCATGGATATGGCGGACCGCATGAAACTGGAAGCCAGTGCGTAAGGGGCACCCATTGAACCTCAATAACGCCTCAACGAAGGAGGATTGAAAGCATGTCTAGACTCGTTGCGTTTGCCGCCATCCAGGGCGGCTATAACATCGTTTCCAAAGTGGAAGGAAAATACAAAAAGGCGCTTCAAACCTATGACGCGTCCACCAAGGTGGGGTTTCCCAACACCGCGTATTACTTGCCGGTCATCTACTCCCTTTTGGGGATCAAGGTGGAAACCCTCGAGGACATGAAAAAGCCCCTCGATTTTGCACGCAAACTGCTCCCGCCCCATGTGAAGGGGCAAAACCATCTCCCCTACCTGGGGCCCCTTCTGGATGCCGGGATGGCGGCCCTGTTCGCCTTTGAGATCGAAGAGGCCCTGCGGTATCTGGAGGACCCCGATTTTTACCTCCATTCCGAAGACATTGATGAGGAGGCGGGAAAGATCTGGCTCGGGGCGGCCGACGACACCGTGTTCCGAAAACGCGGCGTGGAGTTCGTGGACGGTTCGGCCCCGGGATTCGCCGCCATGGTGGGCGCGGCGCCGGACCCGGAAACCGCCAAGATGATCGTGGAGGAATACCAGCGACGCAGCCTCTACATTTTCTGCGCGGCAAACCAGAACGGGACCACCCTCATCGAGCAGCTCCTTGAGGCGGGGGTGCAGGTGGGCTGGAACACCCGGATCGTTCCCTTCGGCCCGGACATCTCCTCGGCCATTTTCGCCCTTGGGTTTGCCAACCGGGCGGCCATGGCTTTCGGCGGGATTCAGCCCGGCGACTACAAACGGATGCTGTTGTACAACAAGAACCGCATTTTCGCCTTTGTCAACGCCCTGGGCGATGTGAACGCGGAATGGGCGGCGGCGGCGGCCGGCTGCGTCAACTGGGGCTTTCCCACCCTGGCCGACACGGACATCCCGGAAATCCTGCCCACCGGCATCTGTACCTACGAGCACGTGGTGGCCAACGTGCCCCACAGCGAGATGGTCCAGCGCTCGGTGGAGGTGCGCGGTCTCAAGACCACCGTCTCCACCATCGACATCCCCTGTTCCTTCGGCCCGGCCTATGAAGGGGAGCGTGTCCGGGGCGGCGATCTCTTCTGCCAGATGGGCGGGGGCAAGACCCAGGCCACCGAGCTGGTGAAGATGGCGGAGATGAAGGAGATCGAAGACGGAAAGGTCACCGTCATCGGAAAAGATTTCGACGAGATCAAGGAAGGCGAAAACGTGCCCCTGGGCATCTATGTCCAGGTGGCCGGAAGGCAGATGGAGACGGACTTCGAGCCGATCCTGGAGCGCCAGATCCACCACTTGATCAACTACATCCAGGGGATCATGCACATCGGCCAGAGAGACATCGCCTGGATCCGGGTCAGCAAGGCGGCCGTGGAAAAGGGCTTCCGTCTCAAGGACCTGGGGGTCGTTTTGCATGCCAAGTTCCACCAGGACTTCGGGAGCATCCTGGACAAGGTGGAGGTGACGCTCTACACCAATAAAAAGGACGTGGACGAACTCACCAAGAGGGCCCGCCAGGAGTACAAGATGCGGGACGAACGGCTGGAGAACATGACCGACGAGGACGTGGAAACCTACTACTCCTGCACCCTGTGCCAGTCCTTTGCACCCACCCACGTCTGTACCGTGAGCCCCGAACGGACCGGCCTCTGCGGCGCCTATAACTGGATGGACTGCAAGGCCTCCTACGAGATCAATCCCACCGGCCCCAACCAGCCCATTGAAAAGGGGGAATGCCTCGATCCGGTGCTGGGTCAGTGGAAGGGCGTCAATGAATTCGTCAAGCAGGCGTCCCGGGGGGCCATCGACCATTACAATTTCTACTCCCTGGTCAAAGACCCCATGACCACCTGCGGGTGCTGCGAGTGTATCGCCGCCCTGCTCCCTTCCTGCAACGGCGTCATGACCGTGAACCGGGAATACACCGGGGAGACCCCGTGCGGCATGAAATTCACCACCTTGGCCGGCGTCATGGGCGGCGGCGCTTCCTCTCCGGGATTTGTGGGACACTCCAAGTTCAATATCACCCAGCGGAAGTTCATCAAGGGGGACGGGGGCCTGCTGCGCGTGGTGTGGATGCCCAAGATACTCAAGGAAGAGATCAAGGAGCGTCTCCTGAAACGGGGCGAGGAATTGGGGGTTCCGGACCTCTATGACAAGATCGCAGACGACACGATAGGGACCACGGAGGAAGAGATTCTGCCCTTCCTCCAGGAAAAGGGGCATCCGGCCCTTTCCATGGATCCCATCATCTCCGAATAAACTGAAAATCCCGGGGCACGGGGGCACAAGCCCCTGCCCCGGACAGGGATATTTCAAGCCGAACAAGGAGAAGACAATGGCATTAACCGGTATTCAGATCTTCAAACTCCTTCCGAAGACCAACTGCAAGGAGTGTGGTGTCCCCACCTGCCTTGCCTTTGCCATGAACCTGGCATCTGGAAAAGCCGAGCTGGACAGCTGCCCTTACGTTTCCGAGGAAGCCAAGGCTCAACTGGCCGAAGCCTCCGCCCCGCCCATCCGTCCGGTGGCCATCGGGAAAGGCGTCCGGGCCTTCACGGTGGGGGGGGAGACGGTCCTTTACCGTCATGAGAAAACGTTTTACAACAAACCCGCCCTGGCCGCGCTGGTGCCCTCGGACATCTCCGATGCCGACCTTCAAGCCAAGCTGAAAGCCTGGAATGCCTTCCAATATGAACGGGTGGGATTGAACCTGCGGCCGGAGGCGGTGGCCCTGAAAGATGTCGGCGGGGATGCGGCGGCCTTTGCCAAGGCAGCCAAAACCATTGCGGAGACTTCCGAGTTCAATCTGGTTTTAATGACCGAAGACGCCGCCGTCATGAAAGCCGGCATCGAGGCCTGCGGTTTCAAGCGGCCCCTCATGTACGCCGCCACCGCGGCCAACGTGGAGGAGTTCGGCACCCTGGCCAAGGAAAACAACCTGCCCCTGGCGGTGAAGGCCGACGCCGTCGAAGGGCTCCTTCCCCTCACCGAGAAACTGACGGAGATGGGGCTCAAGGATCTCGTCCTGGATTCCGGCTCCAGGGAAATCAAGAAAGCCCTGGAGGATCAGGTGGCCATCCGCCGGGCGGCCTTGAAGGACGGGAACCGGCAGGTGGGATTCCCCACCATCACATTTCCCTGTGAAATGGCTTCCAATTTGGACGTGGAAACCCTGATCGGCGCCATGTTCATCGCCAAGTACGGCGGGATCATCGTATTTTCGGACTTTTCAGGAGAATCGCTCTTCCCGTTGCTCCTGGAGCGGCTCAACATCTACACCGACCCCCAGCGTCCCATGACCGTGACCGAGGGGATTTACGAGATCGGCACCCCCAAGGAAGACTCCCCGGTCCTGGTGACCACCAACTTCGCCCTGACCTACTTCATCGTTTCCGGGGAAGTGGAGGGGAGCAAGGTGCCGGCATGGCTCCTCATCAAGGATTCCGAAGGGCTTTCGGTCATGACCGCATGGGCGGCCGGAAAGTTTGCCGGGGACGATGTGGGGATGTTCGTGAAGAAGTGCGGCATCGAAGACAAAGTCAAGCACAAAGAGGTCATCATTCCCGGATATGCGGCGGCCATCGTGGGAGACATGGAAGAGGAGCTGCCGGGATGGACCGTGACCGTGGGTCCGAGGGAGGCGGCCCACATTCCCGGCTTCCTCCGGTCGCGATAAAGGGAGGGCGGAAGCCGTCACTAGTCAATCCAAAGGAGGCGACATGTTACTAATTGGTGAAAGCTTAAACGTCATATCGAGGAAAATCGGCCGGGCGTTTAAGGAGCGCGACCCGAAACCGATCCAGGAAGAGGCCCTCTTCCAGAAGGAAAAGGGGATGGATTACATCGATATCAACCTGGGGCCTGCCAAGAAAGACGGCCACGAGCTCATGCCGTGGGTGGTGGAAACCGTCCAGGAAGTCGTGGACGACATTCCCTTGGCCCTGGACACCTCCAACATCGCCGCCATCGAGGCGGCCTTGAAGGTCTGCAAGCTTCCCCCCCTCATCAACTCCATCATGGTCCGGCCGGAACGCTATGAGAAGATGGTGCCCCTGGCCGCCGAATACGACGCGGACTTCATCGCCCTCATGTGGGGGCCGGAAGGGCTGCCGCGGGATGAAAACGAGCGGGCCGCCCTTTGTGTGGAACTCGTTTATTTCGCCAACGAGGCCGGGATTCCCAACGAGAAGATCTGGGTGGACGGGATCGTTACACCGCTCAACATCCAGCAGCCGCAATTGATGAGTCTTTTGGCCTTCCAGCAGATGCTCCAGGACATTGCCCCGGGCGTCAAGAGCACGTGCGGGCTCTCCAACATCTCCAACGGACCGCCCGAACACTTACGGCCCATATTGAACCAGACCTACATGGTCATGCTGCAAAAATACGGGATGTATTCGGTCATTGCCGATCCCCGGGACGACAAGTTGGCCGAGATCGCCAAAGGGAAGCGACCGGATATCGTGGAGTTGATCCATCAAATGATGGACGGCGAGGAACCGGACAGGGACAGCCTTTCCAAGGAGATGCAGGATTACGCCAAGACGGTCGATGTCATCCTTGGAAAGACCCTGTATTCGGACTCCTGGCTGGAGTTATAATCGATTTTTCCTTAAGGGTTGGATGCCGGCCTTTCAGCGGAGGCGGCACGCGAGTTCAACCGGCACGGTTTAATCGGAAACGCGATCACGACGGAGCGACGACTGCAAGAAGCAGTCTTGCCAGGGCGGTTTCGCCGGCATCCGAAACCCTTAAAGGAACGGACCATGCCCCGCATCGATGACTACATCGCATCCCGCAACCTGGCCGTGACCCGGCTTGCAGCGGATGCCCCGGAGGCCATCTGCGCACGCACGGGTTTTCTCCAGGAAACCCCCCGTACCCTGACCGCTTCCTTTCTGGATCGGACCTACCGGATTGGGCTGCCCGACTTTTCCTTTGAAGACCGGGACACCCCCGAAAAGGAGGTGCCGATTCAAGAACAGGTCTTGATTCTCCATTACATGGCCGGCAGCCAAGCCGATGCCCCTGTGGGGCAGTGGATTTCCTACCGGGAGATCCCGGGGGCCTCCTTTTACTACAGCGCCTTTGTCAAACGGGCCGTGGATCCGTTAAAAAAGGTGTTCGGCGGCAACCTTCCCGGCCTGAAAAAGGCGGCGGAAAGACTGGGGGGCATCGAAATCGGGGAAGGCGATCTCGGAATCGAGCTGCACCCTTTTCCCAAAGTGCCCTTGCGTCTTATCTTGTGGTCTGGAGACGAAGAATTCGCCCCAGAGGCCAACATCGTCTTCGACAAGAGCATCGGTGCCGTTTTTTCTCCCGAGGATGTGGCCTGGCTGGCCGGAATGGTCGTTTACCGGCTTGCCGCCCTTTCCCGGTAAGCGTTTCCCTTCACGATATATCGTATCCCGCCTTGCGGTAGGCTTCCTTGGCCCGGGCCTTCAAGCGTTTGTCCTTTGTTTTTTCGGCATGTGCGTCCGCCAGTTCGGCCGCATGGCTCCACATGCCGGACCGCTCATAGGCCCGGATCTTCCTTTCGGTCTGTCTCGTCTTTTCCGGTGTTTCGACAACGACTGCGTGGCTCAAGGAGACGAGCTTCTTGATTTCAGCGCCGCAACGCGGACATCGCCGCAGGGGTGGTTCTTGTAAGGCCTGGAGGACTTCAAAGGCCCGGCCACAGTGACGGCATCCCTTGTCCGGACGGACGGCTTGATATTCATAGATGGGCATGGTGGACTCCCGGACCCCCTGTCGTTTGCAGGGCTTGTCTTTCCATGGGTTTTTTCAACAATAAAGGATAATTCAGCCGATCCTTTGGATCAAGGCCCTTTCTCCGGGTGCCTTTGAAAGGGGCACACAACCTTGTTTGCGCCGAAGGGGAAGGCCCCGGATTCCAGGCAACTTGAAGTCAATGGATCCAGTTGCTATAATTAAAATTTATAAAGGGTTCAAAACCGGTTTTCGCGGGAGACAAGAAAATGGTCCAATCCAAAGCCCTGGAAGTCAACCTGGCCGATTACCATG
This sequence comes from Desulfobacterales bacterium, assembly GCA_027025555.1. GTDB lineage: Bacteria > Desulfobacterota > Desulfobacteria > Desulfobacterales > UBA2156. The sequence continues at coordinate 16,091 of JALVQN010000171.1, read as the reverse complement.
TGGAAGTCCAGGTGGATCCCAAGTATGGGGTGATCCAGGAGATCATGGAGCGGTATTACGGTTTGGCCGATGCCCTCAACACGTTTTTAAAAGAAATTTCCCATCCTTATCGGAACTGGCAGTTCATCGTCACGGAAGCCCGGTCCTATGCCCTGGACTATTTCCACGCGTTCAAGACGCATCCGAGAGGGGCCGTGGGGGCGGGTCTTTTCGTTGAGATCTTCTTGGACGCCCTCAAGGAGGCAAACACGTCCCAGGTCCGCCGCGATGCGGCAGACAATCTTCTGGTGTATCTGCAAAAAATCATCAAGGACGCGGGAACCGAAATGCCCCGGTTTTTGCCGGTGGTCCAGGGCGCCTTCAAGGCCATCGGGCAGTTTGACGAAAAAACCTTTTTCCTGTTCGTTAAAAGCTATTACTCCCTCAAAAAGCATGGAGCGCTCTTGCTCAAATACCCGGAAGAGACGGCCGGAGATCTCAAAGAGACGTATCGGTTGCTCTACCGGTATTACGAAAAGACCTATGCCTACTGGTTGAGCGAGCCGGATCCCAAGACCCAATTCGAGAAGGAGCTGCTCGAGGAGGAACCCCCTGAAAATTTGACCCCCCTTTTTGAAGCCGTGTCCCACGCCCGGCTCCAGGCCCTTGCCGATCGGGTAAAGGGCTTTTCCGATCCAACGCCTGAAGATTTGCGGGAAGGAATCCGTCGCCTCTTAAGCCTTCCGGATTTCAACCAGATCGTGGAAGCGTATCGGAATCTTCCGAGACGGCTCCAGGAGGCCGGTGCACTCCGGGGATGGGGGCATGGATGGAAATTGATCTTTTTATTTCAGATCATGAATCTGCGGGGATTGTCCAGTCTCCATGAAGAAACCCTCCGGGACATCAATCAGACCGTGGGCCACCTGATCCAGCATGAAAAGGGGTGGAACCTCGAAAAGCTCATCCGCCAGACCTTCGCCCTGCTCAAGGACAGCATTGAAACGTATCCTTCGGCCGCCCTCAACGGTGTCTTGAACATGGGAAAGGGGGTCTTTCAGACCGACAGGCCGGACCTTATCCGGTACTTTATCGATTTCGTCATCGATTTGGGATTTCAAACGCCCGGCATCTCGGGGGTGGGGAACGATTGGCAGATCCATTCCAATAGCGCCCACATTCTCAATATCCGGACATGGCTGGCCCTCATCGAACTCAACCCCAAAAGATCGGTCAGGCTCCTTTCATGTCTGGTCATCTATTTGGCGCTTTGCGGGGTCTTTTTGAAGGACACGGACCTGTTCTTTCGGGACATCACCCGGCTGTTAAATGCAGACATCCGTCCCGTGTACAACCTGGTCAAACAGCTGGCCCGCTTGATGCCGGTCTTTTTCAACGATATCGGCGCGGAAGGGCTTCTCCGTGACATTTCCACCGAACTCGATGAGCTGGCCCACAGAAAGGATGTCCTGGTCCATTTCTTGAGGAAACAAAGCCATGTGGAAAGCAGCAACCGGGTTGTGGCGTTCATTGAAACGGTTTTCCGGTTCTGGGCCACCCGGGATAAGGCGGGCCTGGAACCCTTCCTCCCTCCCAGCATCTTCGACCAGATCGAAACCGAAGGGCCCCATGTGGATGGGCTCCATGACTTGATGGCCGCCCTTGAAAAGGACGGGATGGATTCTCCTGAAAAGCTCCTGTCCCTGGAGGAGGCGCGCCTGGAAAAGCTCCTCGAACAGGTGGAAACGGTTTCGGAGACGGACCGGCGGCGCTTTCGACTGGCCGTTGAATTTTACCGCCTCTTGGTCCAGAAGTACAGCTTCGATTTCATTGAATTCGACCGGTACCTGTCCCGTCTCAACGATGAATTCCTCCCGGATCTGAACCGTCTCAAAAAGGCCCTGGCGGAACCGCATTTGAAAAAGAAGCTTTTCGGGATTTTGGATTATCTTGAGTCCCTCAAGGGTATCATCCTGGCCCCCAAAAAGTATGATGCCAAGGAGGATATCTATAAAAAACGCCATTTTACAGTGGATATCCCTTCCACTTACGGGAGCTACCGGGAGCCCAAGTTCGATGCCCTGGGGCTTTCCTTCCGGCTGGAGAACCTGGTCAACACGCTTTTTGAAGAGATCATCGAGAAATTCGATTTCAGCCTCATCACCAAGGCCACCTTTTATCAGATCTACGATGTGTTGCTCCTTTTCGAAAAGGCCCTGGAACTCGACGGCATCTCCTCTTTGGAGATGGAGCGGCATCTGGATCTCATCTCCCACTCCCTTGAGGTGAAAGGCTTCACCTTCACCCAGTATTTAGACATCTTCAAGGGGCTTTCCAAGACGGTCTCCAATGTGATTCAAGACTATTTCAATACCATTTATGAGCAAAACCTGAATCTTATCCTGTCTCGCCTCACCGCGGACAAGATCCTTCCCAAATACGTGCCCCAGGAGAAGGAACCCCGTCTTGAAAACTTCAGGGACCGGGTGTCTGAGATCTTTTTCAGGGATCGCATCGCGCTCTCCCCGGGTCTCCAGCAACTGGATCTTTTCATCAGCCGCATCTTAAAGACCCTTTTTCATCAGGCCGACCAACTCCCCAAGGACAAGCTGCATCAGCTGCTCCTTTATGATCCGGGACGCTCCATGATGTCCATCAATAAGGCCAAGAGTCGGGTGCTGGGGGTCATCTACCTGGGGAACAAGGGCTTCAATCTCGTCAAGCTCCACAACTTTGGATTTCCCGTTCCCCCGGGGTTCATCATCACCACCGAGGCCTTCCGGTTCCGGGAGGTGGTGAACGGATTCTCCCCGGCGGCACAGAACCTGAAAGAGCAACTTCAACTGCACATCCGCCATTTGCAGCGGCTTACGGGCCGATCCTTCGGAAACCCCCAAAACCCGCTGCTTCTTTCCGTGAGAAGCGGCTCCTCCATTTCCCAGCCCGGCATGATGGATACCTTCCTCAACGTGGGGATGAACGAAGAGATTGCCCAGGGTCTTGCCGAAACGACGCAAAATCCCTGGTTCGCCTGGGACAACTACCGGCGCTTCTTACAGTGCTACGGCATGTCTTTCGGCATGGACAGGGATCATTTCGACGCCATCATCAACAACTTCAAAAAGTATCTTGGAATTCCGTTCAAACGGAGATTCAGCGGGGAGCAGATGCGGACGGTGGCCCTGGCTTATAAAAAGTCGATCCTGGATATCGGGATCCGGATCGTTGAAGAACCCTTCGAGCAGTTACTGGTGACCATTCAGCGGGTCTTCGATTCCTGGGATTCCCACAAGGCCAAGGCCTACCGGAAGATTCTCGGCATTTCAGATGATTGGGGGACGGCGGTGACCCTCCAGGCCATGGTCTTCGGCAACCTTTCCGAGAATTCCGGGAGCGGCGTGCTCTTCACGCACAACCCGCGATGGTCGGGGGAGACCCTGGGCCTCTGGGGGGACTTCACCACCCGGAACCAGGGCGAGGATGTGGCCCTGGGACTCGTCAGGACCCTTCCCCTGTCCATCCGGCAGCAGGACTCGGAACTGCGGGATACCGACATCACCCTGGAAACCCATTTCCCGGAAATTTACCGGACCCTGGAGCGCTGGTCCAATGATCTGATCGACAAGAAGGGATGGGGCCCCCAGGAGATCGAATTCACCTTTGAGTCCCCGTCTCCGAAAGATTTGTATATTCTCCAGGCGAGAGACATGTTCGTCCGTGAACGGACCAAGGCCCGCTCTTTCGACCTTTCGGGCGTCTCCGGGGATCGATATCTGGCCCATGGTGTGGGGGCCGGCGGGGGCGCCATGAGCGGGCGCGCCGTATTCAGCCTGGAGGAGATCGACCACTGGAGACGCGTGGAGCCGGAGACCCACCTGATCCTGATCCGATCCGACACAGTGCCCGACGATATCCGTGAAATTCACGCCGCCGACGGCCTGTTGACCGCCCGGGGCGGTGTGAGTTCCCACGCCGCCGTGGTGGCCTATCGCCTGGGGAAGACCTGTGTCGTGGGGTGCGGCGCGCTGATCTGTTATGAAACGGAAAGGGAATGCCGACTGAACCAGACCCGCATCCGCTCCGGCGACTTCATCAGCATCAACGGCCGGGAAGGATCCGTTTATCTGGGAAAGATTCCCGTCATGGAGCATTGACCTCAAAAGCTGAAATGGAGGCCTCGGCCCGGTTATCCAAAGACAATACAGGAGGTATCAGATGGCGCAGGATTCCCAAGAGATGAAACTCGGCATCAACGGCCTCGGCAGGATCGGGAAACTGACCCTGTGGGACCAGGTGGCCCGCAAGCACTTCAAGGAGTTGGTGGTCAATATCGGCAGACAGGCCGGGACCTCGTTGCAAGACATTGTCCATTATATCGAACGGGACTCCACATACGGCATGTTGCACACCCGGCTTTACGGCCACACCGCCGCCCCGTGCATCACGGATGTGGACGAAGCCTCCGGAAGCTTGGTGATCGACGGTGTGCGGGTCACCCTTCTCAGGGAGCATCGGAATCCGGCGGAGATCGGGTGGCATGCCCACGACGTCCGGCTGGTGGTGGATACCACCGGCCGGTTTCTGGACCCGTCCCTCCCGGCCGATCATCCCAAAGGCGCCGTGCGCGGTCACTTGCAAAGCGGGGCCCATAAGGTCATCGTTTCCGCCCCTTTCAAGATTGAGGATAAGGGACAGGCCATGCCGGAAGATGCGGTGACCACGGTCATGGGGATCAACGCCCATGCCTATGATCCGAGGCGGCATCGAATCGTCTCCAATGCGTCCTGCACCACCACGTGCCTGGCCCACATGATCAAGCCGATTTTGGACCATTTCGGGCCGAAGAAGCTTTTGTCCGCTTCCATGGCCACGGTGCATGCCGCCACGGGTTCCCAGGAGGTTCTCGACCGCCTTCCCAAGCCCGGAAAGAGCGATTTGAGAAAAAACCGCAGCATCATGAACAACATCATTTTGACCACCACCGGGGCGGCCAAGGCCCTGGGGCTGGTGATCCCGGAGATGCAACGCATCGGCATCATCGCCGAATCCGTCCGGATCCCCACCTCCACGGGGTCCCTCATCATCCTGGTCATGAACCTGCAGGAGGACCTGTCCGGAAACGCCATCCGGAAAGAGGCCGTCAATGAGGTCTACCGGCAGGCCGCCGCGTCGGATCCCCGCGGCTATCTTCATTTTACGTTGCGTCAGAATGTTTCCTGCGACATCATCGGCCATCCTGCCGCCGCGGCCATTATCGAGGGGCATGAAACCCACACGCGCACGGCCGAAGTCACCATCGACCTGGACACGGTCCCCGGCCTCGACGAAAAGATTTTGGCGTCTTTGCCCGATCACCAGATCCGTGTTCCCGTCACCCAGGTGGTGGTCTACGGCTGGTACGACAACGAGATGGGAAGCTACGTCCACATGCTGGGGGATCGCATCGTTTCCATTGCAGAGGACCTTTAAGACAGGGACAGACCTTCCATGGAGATGACAACTTCTTTGAAACAGCCTTTCAGGAATGCAACCCCTGTGACCCGAGGCGCCGCTCCCCGGGGGCTTTCGGGTCCGGGGCCTTTGCGGCCGTGAAGCGCAAGGGTGTCCCTTCGCGGCGGCTTGTGGCGGGGCGCTTCCATCTCTGACAGGGGCATCGAAACCAACGGATTTTTCCGACTCAACGACACCGGATCGACGCTGGCCATGAAATCCTTCCGCATTATCCATCGTTACCTCTTCAGGTTGATGCTGACGCCGTTTTCCATCAACCTGGTCTTTTTGATGTTCATCTTTTTGATGACGCAAATTCTTCAGATCACCACTTTCATCGTCAATTACCGCGTGGGGGTATCCACGGTGTTTTGGATGCTGGTGTACGCCATGCCCTTCTTTTTGATCTTCATTGTTCCCATGTCCGTCATGATGGCGGTCCTTTTGACCTTTTTGAGGTTGTCGAGTGAAAATGAGATCGTGGCGCTGAAAGCGGGCGGTATCAGCATTTACAGCCTGTTGCCGCCGGTCTTTGTTTTCTGCCTCATGGGAAGCCTGTTGACCGCCTTTATGGCCGTTTATGGCCTTCCCTGGGGGAGGCTGTCCTTCAAATCCCTGGCCCTGGAGGTGGCCGCTTCCAATGCAGATATCGCCATTAAGGAACGCACCTTCAACGACAGTTTCGAAGGGGTCATGCTGTATGTCAACAGGACCGACGTCAAGCGGCAGCGCCTGGTGGACGTCTTCATCGAGGATCAGCGGAAAAAGGATATTGTTTCCACGGTGGTGGCGCCGGAGGGAAGGCTTCTGGGAGATCCCGAGCGTTCCACGGTCCATCTGCGCCTGTTCAACGGCACCATCAACCAGGTGAACCTCAAATCCCGGGCCGTGAACACCATTCGCTTTAATGTCTATGACATCACCCTCCACCTGAAGCAGACCGGGGCCAGGATCGCCAGGGGGCCCAAAGACGAGGAGGAAATGAGCCTTTCTGAGCTGAAAGCGTATCTCCGAAGTGCCCGGAAGAAGGACGCCCAGTATTACCTGACCCTCATGGAGTATCATAAAAAATTTTCCATCCCGGCCGCCTGTTTTGCACTGGGAATCTTGGGGGTGCCTCTGGGCATCCAGTCCAGATCCGCGAAGCGATCCTTCGGCATCCTCATGGGCCTGATTTTATTCTTGTTGTATTATCTGATGTTATCCATGGGTTGGGTTTTCGGGGAGTCCGGCATGTATCCGCCGGTCATCGGGATGTGGGCTCCCAACGTCGTCTTCGGCGGGATCGGGATTCTCCTGTTGATCCGCTCGGCCCGGGAACAGAGCGGGGGGATCGATGCGATTTGGTTTTTCGGGAAAAGGATTGCGGCATTTCTGGTTCAAAAAAGAGGGTAACCTTTTGGGGTCATGACGATTTTACACCGGTACATTCTCAGGGAGAGCCTGATATATTTCCTCATGATCCTGGCCATGGTGATCGGTATCTATGTGGCTGTCGATTTTTTTGAAAAGATCGATGATTTCATCGAGGTGGGGTTGCCTCTGACGCGGGCCGCCGCTTACTTCCTCTTGAAGATCCCTTTCATTCTGGCCCAGATCATTCCGGTGGGGGTCCTTCTTTCGACACTTGTCTGTTTTGGTCTCATGAACAAGAACAACGAATGGATCGCCTTGAAAGGGGGCGGCATCAGCGTGGGGGCCTTTGTATGGCCGGTGGTCCTGACGGGTTTCGGGTTTTCCGTATTGCTCTTTTTGATCTCCGAAGTCGCGATTCCCATGAGCATGGCAAAGGCCAATCACATTTGGCGCGTTGAGGTCCGGAGGGAATCGGCCATGACCTCCCGGGAAAAGAACATCTGGATCAAAAGCAATCGACACATCACGCACATCCGCTATTACAACCCGACCCAAAAAGCCGTCTATGGCGTCACCCTCCATGGATTCGGCGAAAACTTTCAATTGACACACCGAATCGACGCCGCAGGCGGGTATTACAGAAACGGGAAATGGATATTGACCGACGGCCTGGAACAGACCTTGGATCCGAAAACCGGAAAGTATCACACCCGGGGATTCAAGAAAAAGGAAGTTGCCCTGGCCCTCCTTCCCGAAGATCTCCAGAAGGTGGTGAAGAAGTCAGAGGAGATGAACCTGGTGGAACTCCGCGACTACGTGCGCAAGGTGGAAAGCGAGGGATACGATGCCACGGTGTATCGGGTGGATCTGCATGCCAAAATCGCCTTTCCCCTGGTTTGTGTCATCATGGGCCTTTTGGGACTGGGAATTGCCCTCAAAAGGTCGGTGAAAGAGGCCTTGCCCTTCGGGATCGCTTTCGGGATCGGAGCGGCTTTTTTCTACTGGATCTTCTACAGTTTCTGTTTGTCCCTGGGTTACGGAGAGATGCTTCCCGCACCGGTTGCCCCCTGGGTGGCCAATGGGGTCTTCCTATGCGTTGCCGTCATCAACCTGCTCCATGCCGATTGACAGTCTGACATTGAGGATTTGGGGGTACAATCTGGCCGTGGCCCTGGGCGCCGCCTTCGGCCTGCCTTTTCTTTTTCCTTTGGTGCTGTTGTCGGAGAAGCGTCGAAAAACGGTGTTTCGGCGTTTGGGCGTTACGCCTGTGCCGGCGCGGCAAAGGCATACCCTCCGGCCGATTTGGGTCCATGCCCTGTCCGTGGGCGAAGTCATGGCGGCTGTTCCCCTGGTTCAGGCCCTGGGCAGCCGGTTTCCGGAGTCTCCTGTCGTGGTGTCGGTGAGTACCTTGGGCGGGTTCGAACTGGCAACAGAGCGGATGCAGGGGCTCTCCGGGCCGGTTTTTTTCTTTCCCTTTGACTTTTGGCCCAGTGTGCAAAGGGTGGTCCGCCGGGTGGATCCCGCCCTCGTGTTGCTCCTGGAAACCGACCTGTGGCCCAATTTCATTTTTTCTTTAAAACAAAGAAAGATCCCTCTGCTCCTGGTCAATGCCCGGGTTTCCGAGAGGTCCTACGCCCGGTATCGGCGATTTCAACCTGCAAGCCGCATGCTTTTTTGCGGCCTTTCCGCCGTGTGTGCGCCCACCGCGGAGGATGCCCGGCGTTTCGCCCGCCTCGGGGTGCCTGAAAGGCGGATTCAGGTGACGGGAAACCTCAAGTTTGAAGCCCCCATGCCCTCTCTCATGACGCCTTTGAAAAGAAAGGCCCTCAGGGAAGCCCTGGGGTTTTCCGGAGACCAGCCCCTGATGGTGGCCGGCAGCACGCACAAGGGAGAAGAAGAAATGCTCTTAAAGGCCTTTTTGAAAGTGCAAAGGGCCTTTCCTGAGACAGGGATCATTTTAGCGCCCCGGCACCCGCAACGGGCCCTTGATGTCCATCGTACGGCCGAGTTGCTGGGTGTCCGAGCCCTTTTAATGGGTGAACAAGACAAGAAGCGCCCGGAGCGGGTCCCATGTTTGATTGTAGATCGATTGGGTCTTTTGAACCGGCTTTACGCCGTGGCGGACATGGTCTTTGTGGGAGGGAGTCTGGTTCGGGAAGGGGGCCACAATCCCCTGGAACCGGCGGCATGGGCCAAACCCCTTCTTTTCGGCCCGGACATGAGCGACTTTGCCTCCATTGCGCGCCGCCTCCTGGAAGCCGGCGCGGCCGTCCAGGTGCATGACCCAAAATCCCTTGAAAAAGCCATGGTGCAGTTGATGAAAGACACCAGGAGGGCCGCCTCCATGGGCGAAAAGGCTTCCCGGATGGTCTGGGAAGGCAAAGGGGCCCTGGACAGGGTGCTGACGGTGGTGGCCGAACACCTTCCACAGGGCAGTGGACCCCCCCTGGATCGCGGTCGGGAAAGGGAGGCGGACCGGACGCCGGGGGTCTCGAGAGGATGTCCCTGAACATGGCGCCGAGACCCCTTGCCCGAATGATGTCGAAAGGCCGCCTCCCCTGGCGTGCGGACGACCCCGCAGGCGTGTCGTCCCAACGGCTTTCCGGCATCCTTTTCTGGGTTTCCAGAGTCTACGGCGGGGCTGCGAAATTGCGCCGTACCCTTTACAAGAAAAGGCTCCTGAAGGCCCACCGGCTGCCTTGCCCGGTGATTTCCATCGGCAACCTGACGGTGGGAGGCACGGGAAAGACGCCCATGGTGGCTTTTGTGGCCAAGTTGCTCAAAGAAAAGGGGTACCGGGTGGCGGTCTTGAGCCGGGGATACAAAGGCCGTGCCCAGAAGCGGGGCGGGGTGGTGAGTGATGGACGGTCCATCTTCATGACCGTCCGGGATGCCGGGGACGAGCCGGTGATGCTGGCCAACCAGCTTGAGGGGGTTCCGGTCTTGGTGGGGGCCGACCGGTTCCGATCCGGGAAGGTGGCACTGGAGCGTTTTCAATCGAATGTCTTGATCCTGGATGACGGGTTTCAACATCTCTCCCTTGAAAGAGACCTCGATGTGGTCCTCATGGACTATCGGTATCCCCTTGGAAACGGAGACGTGCTGCCCAGGGGCCCCCTCCGAGAGCCGGTTTCCGCGCTTTCTGCCGCCGATGGCATCGTCTTCACCCGGTGTGACGATCCGCCCTTAGCCTCTGCGCCGGTCCTTTCCCCGTTGCTCGGCCTGGCCGCCTTTCTAAAAAAGCCCGTTTTTTTTGCCGCCCATTTTCCGGTGACGGGGCCGATACTCAAGGGCAACCAAAAACGGTGCGGCGCGGATGCCGTGAAAGGAAAACCCGGCATCGCCTTTTCCGGAATCGCACAAAACAAGGACTTTCGGCGTTCCCTTGGAATGTTGAATTGTGATATAAGGGCTTTCTTCGAGTTTCCGGACCATCATTTCTACACCCAGGAAGAGCTGGAGGAAATTTGGCAAAAGGGCCGGCGGGAGGGGGCTTTTTTTGTCGCCACCACGGAGAAGGATTACGCGCGGATCCAAGACAGGATCTCGGTGGATATCCCTTTGATGGTACTGGGTGTCCGATTGGGGCTTGTCAAGGATGAGACTGAATTTTCAAGATGGATTCTGGGTGCTTTAAAACAATAGGCCGAGGTTCAGGCCGGCGCCTTTTGCGCGAGAGTACCGCAGCGCCGAACCCAACCGTTAAAGGTGAGCAATAGGACGGATCCATGAGAAACGAAACCATCGGGGTGGCGGTGATCGCCCAAAACGAGGCGGACCGCATCGGGAGGCTGATCCGGAGCGTCGCCTTTGCCGATGAGGTGGTGGTGGTGGACTCGGGGAGCACAGACCAGACCCCGGCACTGAGCACCCGGATGGGCGCGCGGGTGCTCCATCGGCCCTGGAAGGGGTATGCCGCCCAGAAGCAGTTTGCCATGGAGTCTTTAAAGTCCGATTGGATCCTCAACCTGGATGCTGACGAGACCGTGCCCGGGGCCCTGGCCCGGGAGATCCGTGATGCCGTTGCAGGTGCCTCCATGGACGTTGCAGCCTTTTCCATGCCCCGGCTTTCTTTTTACCTGGATCGATGGATCCGTCACGGGGGGTGGTACCCGGATCGGAAAGTCCGCCTGGTTCGCCGGGGAAAGGGACGCTGGAGCCAGGAGTCCCTGCACGAGCGTCTCGTGGTGGAGGGGCGGGTGTGCCCCCTTTCCCGGCCGCTTTACCATGACGTCTATCGGGACATTGCAGACCAGGTGGCCACCATCAATCGCTTTTCGGATGTGGCGGCGTCGGCAAAGGGCCCCAGGGGGAGCGGGTATCTCCTCTTGGGCCTTTTGCACGGGGCGGTAAAATTTTTTGAAAGCTATTTCTGGAAGCGGGGTTTCCTGGATGGTGCCGCCGGACTCGTGATTGCGGCCAACTCCTCCTGGTATGTCTTTTTAAAACACGCCAAGGCATGGGAGCTGTCCTTGGAGGCCACTCGGAACAGGATCGATTTTTTGGGTTGAGTCCATGGCCGTTGCAAAGGTGTTTCCGTCGCTGAAGATCCTCGATCACTTATGAAGATTGCCGATCAACTGGGATGCGCGTTGCTGACCGTGACGCTGAGACTCCTGGGATCCCTTTCCTTGACGAATCAGGAAAGGATGGCCCGCTGGATGGGCAGGATCTGGTTTGCCCTGGACCGGCGTCACCGGGAGATCGCCCTGAAGAATCTCACTGCCGCCTTTGCCAAGGAAAAAAGGCCGTCTGAAATCCGCCGGATGGCCCTGGCATGTTTTACAAACCTTATTCGGATTGTCTTTGAGGTGGGATGGTCCCTTGGCACCTCCCTGGACAGGATGCCCCGGTTTTTCACAATCTGCGGCCTTTCTCATTACACCGGCGCCATGAAGCGCAACAGGGGCGTATTGTTGTTGACCCTGCACCTGGGAAACTGGGAGCTGTTGTCTGTGGTGGCGGCCATGGCAAAAATCCCCGCCCATGTCTTGTACCGGCCCCTGGATGTGGGGGCGTTGGATCTTTTCTTTAATCGCTACCGCTCCCGATTCGGCGCCCGGCTCATCCCCAACACCCGGGGGTCCATGCGCAATATTTTAAAAGCATTGAAAAAGCGTGAGGTGGTGGCCGTCCTGATGGATCAGAACGTGGATTGGTACGAGGGGGTTTTCGTGGATTTTTTCGGGGAAAGCGCCTGCACCAACCAGGGCCTCGCCCTGGTGGCTCTGACCACGGAGGCGCCGGTGGTCCCGGTTTTCCTGGCCCGGCACGATGGGGGGTTCATGGCCGAGTTCTTGGAGGAAATCCCCCTGGTGCGCACCGGGGATCGCCGGATGGACCTGGAAGAAAATACCCGTCGCTATACCCGGGCACTGGAGGGTGTCGTACGCCGTTTCCCCCAACAGTGGTTATGGGTGCATCAGCGATGGAAAACCCGGCCCTGGCAACCGTGGCCCCGGGAAACCGGGCAAAAGCAGAAAGGACGGCCTTGAGGATTCGGTTCAAGGGGCCCAAAAGGCCGCGCCTGCTGGTACGCACCGCCAACTGGGTGGGGGACGCGGTCATGATGACGCCGGCACTGGGATCCCTGCGGCGGCACTTCCCGAGGGCGGAGATTGTCCTTTTGGCCAAACCGTGGGTGGCGCCGGTATTTGAAGCCAGCCCCCACGTGGATCGCCTCCTGCTTTACGACGAGGCGGACCGACACCGGGGAACGGCCGGACGCTTTCGCCTGGTGCGGGACCTGAAGGCCTTGGGATGCGATGGGGCCGTCCTTTTCCAGAACGCCTTCGAGGCGGCCCTCATCGCCGCCTTGTCGGGCATCCCCATGCGCATCGGCTATCCCACCGATGGAAGGGGGTTCCTGTTGACCCACCGGTGCCCCTTGCCCCCGAAAAGGCGGAAAGTCCACCAGGTGGCGTATTATCTGGGGATCCTGAAGGGTGTGGGGATCCCGGACCGCTGTCGCGGCCTCCATCTTGTTGTGGGGGAAAAAGGCGCAAAAAGGGCCCGGGAGACGCTTTTGCGACACGGAATCCAAAAGACCGATACCCTGGTGGGGATCAATCCCGGTGCAGCCTACGGCCCTGCCAAAAAATGGCCTGCCCATCGCTTCGCCGGCGTGGGAGACCGGATCCAGGAGGCCTTCGGAGCCAAAATCCTGATTTTCGGAGGGCCCGGGGACCGTCCTCTCGGGCGTGAAATCGGCATGCGCATGAAACGGCCGGCCGTCAATCTGGCCGGAAAGACCGATTTGTCCGAAGCCATGGCCCTGATCAGGGAATGCGCTCTCTTTATTACCAATGATTCGGGATTGATGCATGTGGCATCGGCCCTGAACGTTCCTCTGGTCGCCGTTTTCGGGTCCACGGACCCGGAAACCACGGGGCCCTGGGGATATCGGGGAAGCCTCCTGAAGGCTACAATGCGTTGCAGCCCGTGCCTGGAGCCCGTTTGTCCGAAAGGGCATACGGCATGCATGGCGCAAATCTCCATCGACGCCGTCTTCGAGGCCGCGAGGCCATGGCTGTGAACATCCTCATCGTCAAGCTGAGCGCCATCGGAGATGTGCTCCATACCCTCCCGGCTGCAAACGCTTTGCGGGCCCATTATCCCTCTGCCCGGATGACCTGGCTGGTGGAGGAGGCGGCCTCGGACCTGGTCCTCGGGCACAGGGCCTTGGATCGGGTGCTGGTTTCCAGGAGAAAAACATGGATCCGCGGCCTGGCCTCCAGGGACGCCCCCTCCCATCTCCGGGCCATGGCCGCTTTTGTGAGATGCCTGCGGGACACCCATTACGACATGATCTTCGACTTTCACGGCCTCTTGAAAAGCAGCCTCCTCATCTTCTTTGCCAAGGGGAAACGCAAGATCGGTTTCGGCAAGGGGATGACGCACATGGAGTCCAGCCACCTGTTCTTGAATGAACGCATCCCGGCCGTTTCCATGGAGCACCATGCGCTGAAACGGCAGCTCATGCTCCTGGAAGCCCTGGGAATCCGCTCAAATACCATCGCTTATGATGTGCCCATTCGGCAGCAGGATCGAAAGGCGGCCCGGGCCCTCTTGGCTGCCTGGGGGATTCCCCCGGATGTTCCTTATGTGGCTGTCAATCCCGGTGCCAGATGGAAGACCAAACTGTGGCCGCCGGAGCGGTTTGCCCGGGTGGCGGACGCCCTGATCCGGAGGCATTCGGTGAAGGTCCTTTTCACCGGGAGCCGCGAGGATGTGGACATGGTGGAGGCCATCCGGGCCCGGATGGCCGGACAGGCCGCCGGGCTGGCGGGACGAACCACCCTCAAGGTCCTGGGCGCCCTCTATGAAAAGGCGGCCTTGGTCCTTTCCACCGATACCGGCCCCATGCACCTGGCGGCGGCGGTGAAGACACCCGTGGTGGCCCTCTTCGGACCCACCGCGCCCTGGAGAACCGGGCCCTTTGGTGAAGCCCACCGCGTGGTGCGGGCGAAGATGCCGTGCAGCCCCTGCTTCAAGCGCGCATGCCCCTTGGATCAGGGCCGAAGCACGGATACGGCCCCATGCATGGGGCGTATTTCGGCGGCAGAAGTCCTCGGGGCCGTGGATGCAGTGATGGAGCGAGAATGAAACGCAAACCCGTCGACATCACGGTGATCATCGTCAACTGGAACACAAAGGCCCTCCTTTTGGAGTGTCTGGCCCAGGTTTCCAGGACCCTTGACGGCTTGGCCCATGAGATCTTCGTTGTGGACAACGCTTCCAAAGACGGCAGCGGCCCGGCTGTCAGGCAGCATTATCCCGGGGTCCACCTCATTGCCAATGCGCAAAACCGCGGCTATGCAGCGGCCTGTAACCAGGCCCTCAAGCGGATGAACGGGCGTTACGCCCTCCTGCTCAACACCGATGCCCTGCCCCGGAAAGGGGCGATAAAACACCTTGTGGAGTTCATGGAGGCGAATCCCGTGGCCGGGATGGCCTGCGGGCAGCTGCTCTATCCTGACGGCTCCCTCCAGAACTCCGTGGCGCCTTTCCCCTCATGGGTGACGCTGGTCACCAACGAAGTCCTCATGCGCACCCTCTTTCCCCGGCGCTATCCCGGAAAAAGGCGCACCTCCGGGGGGGCCGTGGAAGTGGACTCGTGCATCGGCGCCTGCATGATCGTCCGAAAAGCCGCCATGGACGCGGTGGGGCTTTTGGATGAGCGCTATTTTTTCTTTTTCGAAGAGACCGACTGGGCCCTGCGCATGCGCCGGAGGGGATGGAAGGTTTTTTTCGTCCCCCAAGCCGAGGTGATCCACCGTCAGGGGCAGAGCGTCGGGCCCGGGGTGGAATCGCGGAAGCTCTTCTACCGTTCCCGGTACGCCTATTTCAAGAAATGGTATCCCCGAGGTGTCGCCATGATATATCCCTTGATATTCATGCGCCTGATGGGCAACACGCTCCTTACCGCCCTGGGCGTGGCCCTGACCCTGGGCCTTGCCCCTGAGCTTCGCCGACGCTTGGGGGTCTACCTCAACCTGGTGGCCTGGCATCTCAAGGGATGCCCCCACCCGTCGTCCATCACTGGGTGAGCCCATGCTGGTGAAAGGTCCTCCCAAGCGCCCCCCGGTCCACGGCGCGCTTCTTTTGATCCAGCTGGGCGACCTGGGAGACGTGGTGCTCTCCCTGCCGGCTGTTGCCGCCCTCAAACAGCGGTTTTCCCGAAACGGGATCTGGATGTGCGTGCGGGAGAAGGCGAGGGGCCTTGTGGAGGATGTCCCCCAGCTGAGCGGGGTCATGGGTGTGGAGGGTGCGCCCCGGCCGGTCTTCCGGGCGCTGGTGCACCACGTCCGATGGATAAGGGCGCTTCGGAGCCGGAAATTCGCTATGGTGGTGGATCTTCGGACCGGATCCAGGGGCACCGTCATTGCCGGGCTTTCCGGGGCCCCTTTTCGCATCGGAAGGCTGGACCACGGCCGGCAGGGAATGCGGCGGCGCCTTTTCACCCACCTGGTCCGGCCCGATCCCGCCCTCGAAAGGACCCAGTACGCCGCAACACACCATCTCAACATCCTGGCGGCCGTGGGGATCCCCCGGGTCTCCGAAACGCCCGGGATTCCCGTGCCGCCCGAAAAACAGATGCAGGTCCTGGCCTTTTTGGAAAGCCAAAGAGTGCCCCTGGACCGCCCCATGGTGGCGATTTCTCCTTTTTCCCTGTGGCGCTATAAGGAGTGGCACGCCACGGGCTGGCGGCATCTGGCCTCCCGCCTGATGAAAGACCTGGGGGTTTCTATCCTGGTCACCGGGGC
>JALVQN010000170.1 GCA_027025555.1 Desulfobacterales bacterium | reverse complement strand
CCTTTTTATGAAGGCGTGGTTTTTTCTTGGATTTGGGACCCGACTCCGAAAGCAGGGGAAAGAGTTTTCCGGTAGGGTGGAAGAACAAGGGATAAAGGGGGACCGGCCGGCGGGTTTCCTGGACCACCACGCACTTTTTGTCCCGAATGGCGGAAAGCCAGCCGGCAAGCTCTTCGGCGTTTCCGATGGTGGCCGAGAGCATCAGAATCGGGATGCGAGAGGGCAGGTAGATGAGCGTCTCTTCCCACACCACGCCCCGGTCTTCGTCCCCCAGGAAATGGGCTTCGTCCAGCACCACGAAATCGGCGCCGAGGGATTCGCCCCGGTGCATGGCGTCGTAAAGCTGGTTGCGCAAAATTTCGGTGGTGCCCACGATGAGGGGGGCTTCCGGGTTTTCCTTCCGGTCGCCCGTGAGAATCCCCACCTGCCGGCCGCCGAAAAGGGCCGAAAATTCCACGTACTTGGCGTTGGAAAGGGCTTTCAAGGGGGAGGCATACCATGCCCGTCCGCCCTTTTTGAGGAAGGCGGCGATGGTCTCCGTGGCGATCCACGTCTTCCCGGAGCCGGTGGGCGCCGTCACCAGGCAGTCGAAACGGCGGATGGCATTCACCGCTTCCCTCTGGAAGGGATCCGGCGAAAAGGGGGCTTGTTCCGGAACGCCGATGGCGGCAAAGACCTTCTTAAGCGCGGGATCCGCCCCGGGCCGGATCCGCAGGACCTGGCGTTTCTTTTTCCGTTTCGATCCGCGTTTTCCGGACAATCGCTTTTTTCGGGGGATCCTCAAAGCCTGGGAATCATTTCCTGGACCCGCCGCTTTGCTTCAGAGTCCATATCGAAGGGAGAGATGCCGTTGATGTCGGCTTCCACCAGGGCATCGTCATAGGGGAGAAATCCCAAAAACTCAAAGTCGGCAAGGTGTTTTTGCAAAAAGCGCTTGTCTTTTTCGCCTCTGACTTTATTGCCCACCAGGGCCAACTGCTCCAGGCCGATCTCCAGGGCCAGTTTCCGGATATGGGCGGCCGTGTCGATGCTGCGCCGGCCCGGTTCCACCACCACGATGAGTTTGTCCACGGCCTTGGCCGTGGCCCGTCCCAGGTGCTCGATGCCGGCTTCCATGTCCATGACCACGACTTCATCCCGGGCCAGCACGATATGCATCACCAGGTTTTTCAAAAGGGTGCTTTCCGGACAGATGCATCCCGCCCCTCCCTTCTTGACGCCACCCAGCCGCATCAGCTTGATATGATCAAACGTCACGGAAAGGGCGTCGGGCAGATCGTCCACCTTGGGGTTGAGCTTGAAGAATCCGCCGAGGGTTCCGGGTTTCGCCCCGGTCCTTTCGAAGATGAGCTCCTTCATCTGGGCAATGGGCGTGATTTTGTCCGCATCGGCAATCCCCAGGGCGGCGGCGAGATTGGCATCGGGGTCGGCATCGATGGCCAATACCTGTTTGCCTTTAAGGCTCAAAGAACGGATCAAAAGGGCGGCAAAGGTTGTTTTCCCCACGCCGCCTTTTCCGCTGATGGCAAGTTTCATATGCATCATCCTTTCCCCCGGGTATTCGCATTGCATTTTTCTTGTTGAGGCACTATAACACCCCTTGGTTCGACCGGCAACCATTGACCTGCCGGGAAAGGCACGTTGCCGGAAAGGATGGGCTTTTTCGGACGCGGGTTTGTCAGAAACCTTGGTCTTGAGGCAGACATGAGGATTTTTGGTCCAAAAGAGCGTCGAAACACTATCTTACTCCTTGGTATCGTATTTTTTTTCCCCCACACAGGTGTCCTTGCCCAGGATGCCCCCCGACGTTTTAGCCCTCCGCCGGTACCCGTGCGGGTGGCGCCGGTTGCGCGAAAGAGCGTCTCCGAAAGGATCTCCCTGGTGGGGACGACGGTTCCCGTCTTACGGAGCATTGTGGCGGCCGGGATCCCGGGACTCGTGATCCGGTTCCCGGTCAAAGAGGGCGATTTCGTAAAAAAGGGGGCTCTGCTGGCCAAGCTCCGTGCCACGGGACGCCGCCTGCGCCTGAAGGCGGCCGCGGCCTCCAGAAAGGCCGCCCGGGTAAAGCTGGAAAATGCGGCAAAGGCCCTCAGGCGGCTGAGGCGGCTTCAAAAAACAAAAAGCATCGCCGAAGAAAGGCTCGACGATGCCGAGACCGCCTACCGAATGCTCGTCAATGAACTTCACCAAAAAGACGCCGAGATCGAGCTTTTGGAAGACGAAATCCGTCGGAAGGAGATCCGGGCCCCGTTTTCAGGCTTTGTGGTGAAGGCGCATACCCAGGTGGGCCAGTGGCTGCCTGCCGGCGGGCCGGTCGTTACCCTCATCGATCTTTCCCGGGTCCGGGTCACCGTGGATGTTCCCGAGCGGCACTATGTCCGGTTGAACGAAAAAAGCGAAACTTTCGTGACCCTGAAAAGCCTGTCCGATTCCCCCATTCGCGCTTCCATTGAGGCCCTCCTTTCCCAGGGAGATTCCGACGCCAGGACTTTTCCCGTTAAGGTCCTCCTCGACAATCCCGGGTACCGGATCAAAAGCGCCATGGAAGCCGTCGTCACCTTTAATCTGCCTGTAAAAAAAAGGATGCTTCTCGTTCCCAAGGACGCCGTGGTGACCACGGGATACGATCGGCGGGTCTACCGGGTCGTGAACGGAAAGGCCGATCCGGTCCCGGTCCGCATTCTGGGATACTACGACGGCCACGTGGCGGTGAGCGGAGACCTGAAAGAAGGTCAAAACGTGGTCATCCGGGGAAACGAACGCCTGAGGCCGGGACAAGCGGTTCGGGTGCAATAGGAAAAAATCGCCCGTGAAACTCGTTGATACCGCCATCAAAAAGCCTGTCACGGTGACCGTGGGCGCCATCCTGTTGACCCTTTTCGGGCTTGTCAGCCTTTTCCGGATCCCTGTTCAACTGACCCCCAACGTGGATCTTGCGGAGATCTCCATCGAAACCGTATGGCGGGGCGCCGGTCCCCTGGAGGTGGAGCGGGAAATCATTGATGTCCAGGAAGAAGAGCTCAAGAACCTGGAAGGCCTGGAGGAAATGACCAGCGAAAGCGCCGACGGGTTGGCCTACATCCATCTGGTGTTTGAAATCGGTACGGATACGGATGAGGCCCTCTTGCGGGTGTCCAACCAGCTTGAGCGGGTAAAAAGATATCCCGCCGGAGCGGAGAAGCCGGTGATCAAGTCCGGAGGCCGCTTCGAGAGCGCCATCGCCTGGATGGTCCTCAAGGCCCTGGACGGATACGAGGGGGTTTTGCAGCACGAGTTCGATTTTTTGGATGAACAGGTAAAACCCCGTTTGGAGCGGATTCCGGGCGTGGCTTCGGTGAATATCTACGGCGGCCGGGAGCGGGAACTCCACGTGATCGTGGACCCGGACGCCATGGCCGCCCGGCAGGTGACCCTGACCGAACTCGTGGGTGCCCTGGGTGTCGAAAACAAGACCCTCAGTGCCGGAGATTTCGATGAAGGGAAGCGTCGCTATGTCGTCCGGACGGTGGGCGAATTCAAAAGCGCGGGTGATGTCGCCGACCTGATCATCAAGCGGATTCACAACGCGCCGGTGAAGGTCAAAGACGTGGGGGAGGTCCGTTTCGGCTACGAGGATCCCGCATTGATCGTCCGGGCCAAGGGGGTTCCCACCATTGTCTTGAATGCCGTCCGGGAACCGGGTTCCAACGTGCTGATGGTGATGAAGCGTTTGAAAGAGACCTTGGCGCACTTGAACAAAGGGATCCTGAAAGCGCACCACCTGAGGATCGAGCAGGTTTACGACGAAACCGGCTATATCTACAGCGCCATTGACCTGGTGCGCAAAAATATCTTCCTGGGGGGGTCCCTGGCCGTCCTCGTGCTGATTGTTTTTTTAAGAAGCTTAACGAGTACCCTCATCGTGGCTGTGGCCATCCCCATCAGTGCCATCGGGACATTTTTGGTGATGACCCTTGCCGGCCGGAACCTCAATGTGGTGAGCCTGGCGGGACTTTCCTTTGCCGTGGGCATGCTGGTGGACAATTCCATCGTGGTGTTCGAGAATATTTTCCGGCACCGGGAGATGGGAAAGCCGCGCCTCGGGGCTGCCCATGAAGGCACGGTGGAGGTGTGGGGAGCGGTTTTGGCCAGCACCTTGACCACGGTCGCCGTCTTCTTGCCCATCGTTTTCGTTGAACAAGAGGCCGGACAGCTTTTTCGGGACATTGCCATTGCCATCAGCGCCGCGGTGGGGTTGAGCCTCATCGTCTCCATTACCGTGATTCCCACCCTTTCAGCCCGGATTTTAGCCAAAGCCCCGTCCAGTAAAAAAAAGGGCGAAACGTCCAACAAAATCCTGCGCCTTGCAAGCGGCTTCGTGGACGGCATCGCCGGCTTTGTCTATTGGATGTGTGGAAAAACCGGCGCCAGAATCGGCGTGGCCGGAGCCCTGGTGGCCCTGGCAGTGGCACTTGTCTGGATTTTGATGCCCAAGACCGAGTATTTGCCCGAGGGAAACCGGGAGCTTCTTTTCGGCATCCTTTTGCCGCCCCCGGGGTACAACCTGAATGAACTTGAAGAGGTTGCCAAGACGGTGGAGGCCGACATCCTCCCGTTGATGGAAACAAACAGTCAAAACCGGGGCATTACCCCGGGAAACCTTCCGCCTGTCAGCAACTTTTTCTTCGTGGCGCGCGGGCAGCAGGCGTTCATGGGGGTGGTCTCCAAAATCCAAAAGCGCACGCGGGAGCTTTTGCCCTATGTGTATGCCAGTTTGAGAAAGATTCCCGGCATGATCGCCGTGGTTCAGCAGCCCGGACTTTTTGCCCGGGGCATTGGGAAGGGACGGTCCATCGAGGTGGAGATCAAGGGCCCGGATTTGGCCCGGCTCATCAGTTTGGGAAAAGCCGTCTTCGGCCGTGCCATGCAGGCCTTGCCGGGATCCCAAATCCGACCGATTCCCGGGCTGGACCTGGGAAACCCGGAAATCCGCGTGATTCCGGACCGGGAGCGCCTCACCCGGCTGAACATGACGACAAGGGACCTGGGGCTTGTGGTGGATGCGCTGGTGGACGGCGCCCGGGCAGGAACCTACCGCCTTTTCGGCAATGAAATCGATATGGTGGTGAAAAGCAAAAAGGGAACGCTGGAAAGGACCCAGGACCTGTCCGGTTTTACAATAACCACGCCCCGGGGCGGGCGCGTGAGTCTGGGCTCGGTGGCCGACATTCGGCTGGAGGAAGGACCCACCCAGATCAATCACATCGATTCACAACGGGCCATCACCATCCAGATCATTCCTCCCCGGAATATCCCCTTAGAAAGCGCCATGGAGATCGTCAGGTCCCGTGTGGTGAAGCCCCTTATGGAGAAGGACGGGATGACATCCCTGTATCGGATGGACATCGGCGGGACCGCCGACGACTTGACCCGAACGAAAAATGCCCTCAAGTGGAATTTTATTTTCGCCGTGGTGATTGCCTACTTGCTGATGGCGGCCCTTTTCGAAAATTTCTTTTACCCTTTGATCATCATGTTCAGCGTGCCTCTGGCCGCCGCCGGCGGGTTCCTGGGATTGTTTCTGGTGAATCGGTTTCTCACCGCCCAGGCCTTGGACATCATCACCATGCTGGGCTTCGTGATCCTGGTGGGGGTGGTGGTCAACAACGCCATCTTGATTGTGCACCAGAGCCTCAACAACGTGAAAAACAGCGGCATGGCCCCCCGGGAAGCCATCGCCGAGTCGGTGCGCTCCCGTATCCGCCCCATTTACATGAGCACGATTACCACGGTCTTTGCCATGGTGCCGCTGGTTTTGTTTCCCGGCGCCGGGTCGGAGTTCTACCGGGGCCTGGGGTCCGTGGTGGTGGGCGGCCTCCTTGTTGCCACGGTCTTCACCATTTTCTTGATTCCGGCGCTTTTGAGCCTCACTTTCAGTGCCGTGCATTTGTTCAAACGCCTTTTTTAAGGGGACCGGCCCTTCTTTGCTTTGCCGTGGAAAAGATCCATTCCATAAGGCCCTGTCCCCGGAAGCAAAAAGACAAAACCACACTCCCGGAAAGCAAAAAAGCCGGCGGTTTTTTTGTCTTTTCCACCGGCTTTTGCTTTTTTAGGACTTCAAGGGTGATCTCGAAACACCTGTCCCCCCCCTTTTTTTTATTTATAGTATCTGGCCTGCTTTTCGAACATCTCGGCGTATTTTCCACCCAAGTGCATCAATTGGTCGTGGCTCCCGGACTCAATGATTCTGCCGTCTTGCAAGAGATAGATGCGATCGGCCATCCGCACCGTGGAAAAGCGGTGGCTGATGAGGATGGCGGTGCGGCCGTCCAGAAGCTTCCTGAAGCGTTCAAAGACCGCATGCTCGGTTTTCACATCCAGGTTGCTGGTGGGCTCATCAAGGACGATGATCTGGCTGTCGCCCATGAAGGCCCGGGCCAGGGCGATTTTTTGCCATTCCCCGATACTCAGTTCCTCGCCCTCGTCGAACCATTTGCCCAGGATAGTATCGTAGCCTTTGGGAAGGCTTTCCATTAAATCTTTTGCCCCGGCGGCCCGTGCCGCCTCTTGCACGCGGCGGCCCTTTCGGGACAGGTCGATGTTTCCAAACCAAATGTTTTCCCGGGCGGTC
The DNA here is from genome assembly GCA_027025555.1 of Desulfobacterales bacterium. GTDB lineage: Bacteria > Desulfobacterota > Desulfobacteria > Desulfobacterales > UBA2156. Next base: position 3,737 of record JALVQN010000170.1, on the reverse strand, counting down.
AAGTGATACTTTACGTAATCCTGGAAGATGACACTGATCCGGCGTCTGAGGGCGGTCACTTCAAAATTCCGGATATCGATTCCATCGATGCTGATATGTCCATGAACCGGATCATACAAACGGCACAAAAGTTTTACCAACGTGGTCTTGCCGGAACCGTTGTCACCCACAAAGGCAGCGACTTCTCCGGGATGGACCATCAATGAAACATCCTTCACCACAGCCCTGTCCGTGGAAGGATAGGTGAATTGCACATGCTCAAAAGCAATCCCCTGTTTTATGGGAGACGGGAATAAAGCAGGGCGTTCCGGGTTTTTGACTTTGGGTTTGAGATCCAAAAATTCATAGAGATTGGACAGGAACAGGTTGTTTTCATAAAGATCGGCCAGGCCGCCCAAAGTATTTTGAAGAAATCCCAGGCCCCTTTGAAAGGCCTGGAAATACATGACCATGTCCCCGATTGTGATGGTGCCGTGGATGGTCCGGTATGCGATGAACCCCAGCGAGCCGAAAACCGAAAGGGTGGCAAAGGCCTGGGCGTAAAAATCGGCAAAAGACCGCTCTTTCGTGATATCGATCTTTTCCCGGCGGAGAAGACGCCGCAATGCATTAAAACGCTCAATGAAAAAATTTCCCAACCGGAACAGGCGAATTTCCTTTGCCGGCCCGTACCCGGTGAGAAGGAAATTGAAGTAACCGGCCCTGCGTTCTGTCTGCGTTCTTTCCTTTTTCCAGTAAAAGAGCTTTCCCGAGTATCGGACTTTCACCAGAATCCCCGGGATGGAAGCCAAAAAGAGTATGGCCGCCACACTCCAGTGAAACGACACCAGCAAGCCCACCACCACCACCAGGGAGATGCTGTTTTGCCCCAGCCGCATGATGCTGTTGACAATCGCAAGCGGGCGGTAGGGCCCTTCCTGCTGGGCCCGGTGGAGCGTGTCGAAATACTTGGGATCTTCGTAGAATGCCAGATCCACGGCCACCGACTTTTCGTGGATGATCCGGTACATGTAATCCGAAACCGAAAGCGACTGGGCTTCTTTGACCAGGTTTTCGGCCAGCTGACACGCAAAGGTGAAGACCGCCGCCGCAGCAGCAAGACCGATGAGCAAAAAGACATGCCAAAAGGCCTGGGCCTTATCCGCTGCCGTCACGGACTGGGCAACGCCGTCCACGATCAGCTTCATCAAATACAGCGTTGCAAGGGGGAGCGCACCTAGAAGAAACAGCAGCAACAGGCTGATGACGGCCCATTTCCGATCCGCCTGCCATACGAAAATGACGGCCCTGTCCAAACGTAAAGCCTCTTTGATCTTTTGGAAGATGGGTTCCATTGTCGGTTTCATGGGGGGAGGAGTGGTTGGGTGGATGGAGTGCTAAAACTTCTGGCGAAAACTCAGGGTACAGACTCAATTTCTTTGGCGCCTTTGAGGGCACGGGCACGCGCATGGGCCACCTCACAGAAATAGGACACCTCTCCTTCCACATCGCCGGTTTCAAGATAGGCCATGGCCGGGCACCACATGCATAAATTGACAATTTCACACGAATTACAGGTTCTTAGTATCGCTTTGGAAGTTGTTTCCATTGCCTTGATTCGGGCATGTAACATGTCTAACCCCTCTTGGAGGGAGCCTTTCCGAAGATTAAATGTTGTTCCAGGTGCGACCAGGGACGAGCATAAGCGAAGTTGACCGTCATGGCTGATGGCAAAGCCTCCGTTTCCGATACCGCAACGGAAAAGCTTTTTAAACGCTTTGAATGCATCGCTTTTTCCCATCTCTTCATTAGAGATATGATCCTCGTAACCCGTCTTTTCAGGAAAAATCAAATTGTCACAGTTGGTTTTCATTCCCTGGAACCGTTTTTCATCCTGCGTCTCTAATGCAACGATTTCTTCAGAAGAAAGCCTTTCCTGCTTGATTTCTTCGTTCCGGAAAGGATTTCGATCGTATCGCAGATGTAGAAAAGGATCGAAGCGAAAAGGAAGTTTCGTCCGATCCCTGCAAAATCTTGCGATGGCTTCCATTTCATGGAGGTTGGATCGCAGCGCCATCGCTTTTAAGGTCACACCAATGTCGTTGGAGAGCAAAAGATCTAACCCCCTGCTGAAGGCTTTGAATGAACCCGGAACCCTGGTAACCGATTCATAAGTCTCCTGGGTGACGCCGTAGACAGATACCTCGATGTCTCTTGGCGGATATTTCCGAAATAGCCGGACATGATGGTCTTTGATGAGGCAGGCATTCGTGAAAACGGTTGGTAAAAACCCTTTTTTCTTGAGGGTCACATAGATATCGCTGAAATCAGACCGGAGCAGAGGTTCTCCCCCAGTCAATAGACACCACATGGATCCAAGTCTTGCAGCCTGATCCGCAAGGAGTGCGATGTCATCAAGCGTCAATTCCTCCGACTTCGAAACCTTGTCCCCGGCAGGACGATTGATATAACAGTGGCGACAGTTCAGGTTGCAGCGGGCGGTTAATTCAAGTTCGACGGAAAGGGGCGTTTGCCGCCTGGCCAATTTTTTCCAGAGCGGAAGCTCTTGGATTTCAATCTTTTTTGCCATCAGGTTCCTCTAACCGTTCATTTTGGGCAAAACGAAAATTACGCGGCGGGATCATTTGAAGGACGACTTTCACTGATTTGATCGAAATTTGAATGAAACGATGAAACCAATAAAAAAGATTTATCTTTGAAAGGACGGCGATCCATCTCTTTGACTTGCCTGTTCCCAGAGTCTTTTTCCGGTTGTTTCGTTCGCTTTCGCCGCCCACCCCCTGCTCGAGTACCCCTACCACTTCGCCCCGCCCGGCCCCCTCCTCGACCACCGACAGATGACGCCGGTAGAGCGAGAACTCCGGTTCGACGACCTCGCCCCGGCCCAGGTGGCCGGCGACCAGGGCTATGGCCTCGGCTCCCCCGTTGGTGAGCACCAGACGGCCCGGGTCCACCCCGAGGGACATGGCCAGGAGCCGGGTGGCCGGACGATCGTCGGGATAGGCCACCAGGGAATCCAGGTGTGCGCCGGCCAGGGCGGATACATCGGGGGCGAAGGGGTTGAGGCTGGCGCTGAGGTCCAGCATCGAGGCCGGATCCAGCCCCAGAGCCCGGGCCACGGCAGCAGCGTCACCCCCGTGGATGTCGGGGGTCGGAACGGCCGACCGGGAGCCGGTGGGGAAACACGTCATGGACCGAAGGTACCCACCGGTCCGACCGGCAGCGATGCGAGATCGACATCTGTCAGTAGCTTCATGTCGTGCGAGCGACTGGTGCTTCGCTCTCATTGACTCTCGCTGTGCCGTACTCGAGCGCGGCGGTGATGTCTTCTGCCTCGAGGTACGGATACTCCTCGAGGATCTCCTCACGAGACATTCCAGCCGCCAGCTGGCCGAACACCATCGCCACGCTGACCCGTTGATCTCGAATGCAGGGAACCCTGCCCATGCGGGCCGAGTCGGCCGTGGCGCGATCGAGGTGAGTACCTCGACGATTCCGGGCCATCCGGCGGGCGTTGCCGCGAACGCGACAGTAGATGCATCGGCTGTTCCGGCCGATCCGGCGATGTCGGTCGAGAGTCTACTCGAGGAGGGAACACAGCATTCTCTCGCCGGCGCTACCGAGAAGCTTCAGCTCGACCTCCGCACGAGCTACGAGACTAAGTGGAGAGAATTCACCGTCGGCTTCGAGTTGGGCGTGGACAATTCGGTCCAACCCAGCGCCGACCAGACTCAGCG
>JALVQN010000169.1 GCA_027025555.1 Desulfobacterales bacterium | reverse complement strand
CTGCGGATCCCCACCCGATCCCTCCGGATTCATCGTTGAGGCTCCACATGAGCCGGCGCATGACCACCCGGGCCCCTTCCAGGTCCTTCTCGGCCTGAGCCGCCACGAGCGCCCCCATGGCGGTAACGGCCCGCCACCGGATCTTTTCCTGCCTGCTGAACAGGAAAGAAAAAAGCGGATTCACGGCCCGGCGGGGCGGCATTTCCAGAACCTTTGCCAGGGCCCCTTCAAAGGGCTCACCGGCAAGGATCCTTCCCAGCCGTTCTTTGAAGGCTTTCATGCGTTTTCACCCTTCCAGGCCGCCGCGGAAGGACAACAGGGGGCTCCTCCTGACGGCGGGTTACGCCTCTTCCCAAGAGATGCACCGGGCCGGGCAATGCTTCATGGCTTCCTGGACTTTTTCCCTGGGATACGCCTCCAAAGAGGCCACATCGATATAGTCCGCCGGGTTATGAGAGAAGACCTCGGGGCAAACCTCCACACATACGCCACAGAGGATGCATTCACTGAGTTCCACCACGGGCACTTCCATTGCCGTCCTGCCGGGAGAGTTGTTTGCCGGGTTTTTCAGGCCTGTTGCGCCTTGAGTCTTTGGGCGATCCGTTTCCCGAAGTCTGCACAGGCCTGAATGCCGTCGGCATCTGGAATGTACTGGATCCGAAGACCCGGTTCCAGGACTTCCAGCTTCATGGACTGAAGTTCCTGCCGGATGAGCTTGACCGATTCGCCGCTCCATCCGTAGGATCCAAAGGCGCCGGCAATCTTATTTTTGGGCTTGAGTCCCTTCATGTAGGTCAAGAAATCGGCCACCGTGGGAAACAGCCCGTTGTTCAGGGTGGGGGAGCCCACGATGACGGCCCCGGCATCCAGGACCTCGGTCATGATGTCGCTTCGGTGCCATTTCCGAAGATGCATCACCATGGTCTCGATTTCTTCCTCGATGAGGCCGGCGGCGATGGCCCCGGCCATCTTCTCGGTGCTCTCCCACATGGTATCATAGATGACAAGCGCCTTCTTCCTGGGGACTTGTTTGCTCCATTGTACATAGGCATTGAGGATCTTTTCCGGTTCTTTCCGCCAGTAAATGCCGTGATCCGGACAGATCATGCGGATATCCAGTTTCGCCTGAGAAACGGCATCGATCAGCTTGAGGATCTTGGGGCTGTACAGCAGGAGGATGTTGGCAAAGTACTTCTTGGCGTGGGCCATGATGGCATCCCCCACCTGGTCATCGAATTTCTCCCAGCCGGCGTAATGCTGTCCGAAGCCGTCGCTGGAAAAGAGGATGCCGTCTTTTTCGAGATAGGTGAACATGCTGTCCGGCCAGTGCACCATGCGGGTTTCCAGGAAGGTGAGTTGCCGCTTTCCAATGGAGAGCTTCTCTGTGTTTTCGACGCTCTTGTAGTTGTACTTCTGCCGAAAATGCATGGAAAGATTCTTCAGGCCCATTTTGGAACAAAGGATCGGCTTGTCTTCTCCAATGCGGTGCATGACCCTGGGGATGGCGCCGGAGTGATCCATTTCCGTATGGTTGCTGATCACCATATCGATTTTTTTGGGATCGATGATCTGCGCGATTTTTTCCAGATGTTGATCGGCATGCGGCTTTTTGACGGTGTCGATGAGAACCACCTTTTCATCCAGGATTAAAAAGGCGTTGTAAGTCGTTCCCAGGTAGGTGGAGTAGCCGTGGAAATCCCGGATGTTCCAGTCGGTGACACCGACGTCGTAAATGCCTTCAGCAATTTCAATGGGCTTCATGATCCTTTCCTCATGTCTTATGGTCAGATGTTTTTCAAAGACAACCGGATGTCCCTGCCGGCCATGGCGTTCCCCCTCGGCTTGTCATGCCGGAGGGGTGGGCGGCCCAGGCAAAAAGGGCATCCGAGGTGTTTTGTTATTCCTCTTTTTCGAAATCGCTTTTGGAAGCCCCGCAGACCGGGCATTCCCAATCATCCGGAAGGTCTTCGAATTTGGTCCCGGGTTGGATCCCGCCTTCCGGATCGCCTTTTTCCGGATCGTACACATAGCCGCAGATGGTGCAAACATATCGATCCATCACTTTTCTCCTTTCTTTTCATTGGATTCGTTAAAAGATCCGTCGGATGTCTGTTGTATCAGTCGTCTCACGCGTGCTTCAATCTCGTCACGGACGTTCCGCATGGAATCAATTCCGAGGCCCGCCGGGTCCGGAATGTCCCAGTCTGTAATCTTGACGCCGGGAATCACCGGGCAGGCTTCTCCACATCCCATGGTGATGATGACCTCCGGTCTCAAGAGATCCACGCCCTCTTTGAGGTGCCGCGTTTTGCGGAAGCCCATATCGATCCCTTTTTCCCGCATCGCCTCCACCATGACAGGATCCGGCCTTTGCGCCGGTTGCGTCCCGGCGCTGAGGACTTCCAGTTTGTCCCCGGCCATCAACTGAGTGAAGGCGCTTGCCATCTGACTCCTGCAGGCATTCTCTTTGCATGCGAAAAGGATCCGTTTCCTCCCGGCAAAGGGGGCCAGGAGGTCTTGGACTTCCCGCCGGACATCCTCATGAACCGTGGGATGTTTTTCCATGTCCCCGGGATTTTCGATGCGGCGATAGGTGAGGCTTCCGGTGAAATCGGCCCCGATGGCATCGAAGAAATACTGCACCGTGAGCTTGATGCCCTCGAAGAGGTTGGCCCCCTTGGTGGCGCCCAGGGACAGGAGAAAGCCTTTGCGGTATTGTTGGCCCGGATCGGTGAGTTTCAGCTTGTACTTCCGGGCCCACAGCGTCTGACTCCGGTCGATGAGGGCCTTGACTTGGGCCGGGGCATTGTAGAAAAAGATGGGTGCGGCGACGACGACCGTTTCTGCTTCCCGGAGCAGGGCGTAGATCTCTTTTTTCATGTCGTCATCGATGGGACAAAACCCTTTCTTTTCGCAAACGGTATATTCCTTGCAGGGCAGAATGTGGCGTTTGTCCACATCGACAACCTGGGTCGTTGCCCCGAACCTGCGCGCTTCTTCGAGAAAAAGATCGAGTAAAAACCGCGTGTTTCCTTTTTTCCTGGGGCTGCCCTGAATACCGAGAATCCGCATCCGTCGTTCACCTTTGATGGCATTTTGAACAGGTGGTGGGGCCGTATTTCGCCTCACCGGCTGCTTTTCTGCTGCGATGGCACTTGATACACAGCTTTTTCATGATCTCTTTTTGGGCCAGCTTGTTTTCGGCCTTGAGCCGATCGATGGCACCGGGTTCCTGGGGAAACCGCTGGTGGCAGACCCTGCAATCCCCGATGGTGTCCTGGTGGCGGCGATGGGGGAACGTCACAACGCCGCGCGACCCTTGGCTGTTGAGCCGAATTTCTTCCGCCCCCTTGTTTTCAGCCGTAAGCCCCTCTTCAAGCGCCAACGCAAAAATTCCCGCGGACAGCACCAGCGAAAGGACCAACGGCGGAATCCAACGTCTCATCCACATACTTCCTTCATCCATTTCTCAATTGAAGCACGAAAACGCCCTCTTTTCGGCCCCTGCCCCTTTTTGTCGGCGGCATGTGAACCGAAGCCACTTCCACGCCTCCACGCCGGCCACCGCGCTTATCTTCTGAAGCCGATTCCAGGGCGATCAGGCCTGACCCGTCGGTGTACACTGGCTGAGATCGAGTTCCTTCCCGCACTCCGGGCAGATGTGCTTTCTGTCGAATTCGTCGGAAAAGATCTCTTTCTCCTTGCCGCATTCCGGACATTTGCAGGTGAAGGCTTTGAGGTTTTTAAGATCCTGAAATCCGGGACAGTGTTGCGGTGTGGTCATGGCTTCCTCCTTTTTTTATGAGATTCCATGGGTGCCTTCATGGCGCCTTTCATCAAGTCTCCACGCCCAGTCGTTGAGCAACGGTTTTTCCATAGCCTTGCGCGGCCTGGAGGGCGCCTTGAATGCGACTTGATTTCAGTCGCAGGGGCTGGCCCACCATGGCCATTTTGAAGATATGGTCCATGGTGTCGTAAATCCGGTCCGGTGCTTCCCCGCTCCAACCGAAGGCGCCGAATGCACCGCCCACTTTTCCTTCGAGATCGGCTTTTTCTGCTAAAAATAAAAGGGTTTTCATGGCCTGGAGCATGTCGCCGTGGTAAGTGGCCGACCCCAGGACCAGGGCATCGTAACCCTCTAGATCCGTTTCTTTTTGAATGCTTTTGGCATCCACCACCGTTGTTTCCACCCCGGAGATGCGCAACCCTTCTGCAATCAGGTTGCCCAGTTCCCGGGTTTCTCCGGTACGCGATGCATAGACAATCAAGGCCTTTGGCATTTTAGGTTACTCCTTTTTCCCGATTCGCGCATCGGTTCCTTGAGCCGCACAGTCGGGTGTATAACACGTCGCATTTAAAAACTCACATGTTTGTTTGCATGAGGGACATTCATTGGGGGGTGTTTCGGCCTCCAATGTATACCCGCAATTGCCGCATTTCCAGCTGTTCATGGGGGCTTCCTCCTTTGTCCGGCAGGGAGAAAAGCGGGCCCGGTCTTTTTAAAAACCTTCCCCGGGCCCTGCTTCGGCCCATGGCCTTTAGCCGGACGTTTCCGTCTCCGAAGGCGGGGTGAAGGTTCTTTGGGCCAGTTCCCGATCGATCATGAAGAGACCGCCCCTGGCGCCGTCCAAAAACTGCAACTTCTGGAGCACCGCATTGGCGCTTTCCTCTTCCTCCACCTGCTCGGTGACAAACCACTGGAGGAAAATTTGAGCGGCATGGTCGCGTTCGGCCATGGCTATATCCACCAGTTCATGGATGAGCCCGGTGACTTTCTCTTCGTGGGCCACCGTGGCCTTGAAGACGGCTTCCGGTGACTCCCAGTGGGTGGGGGGCGCCTCGATGGCCCCCAGGGTCACCCGTCCTCCCCGCTGATGCAAAAAGTCATAAAACTTCTTGGCATGCGTCAGCTCTTCCTGTGCCTGGACGTACATCCAGTTGGCAAATCCATCCAGGTTGCCGGACTTGAAATAGGCCGACATGGAAAGGTACAGGTAAGCGCTGTAGAGCTCGGCATTGAGCTGGTTGTTGAGTGCCTTTTCGATCTTTTCCGAGACCATGGGATTATCCTTTCCAGTGTCCGTGGAGGGTGCAGTATTCCCGGGCGATGAGCGACCGGCCTTCCACGTTGAAAACCGCCTCGGGGGCCTGGCCGGGCTCCAGGTATTGCCGGTGGACCCTGCCGTCGGCGATGATTTCCACCCATTCGATGTAATGCTTTTCTTCCATGGGATGGGGGACGCTGCCCACCTTGACTTTGGTGCCGCCGGCGGTGCTTTCCATCACCGGGACATGTTTCTCCTTGGCCGCGTCCACCGTGTTCTCGGCCAACAGGTTCATGGGCTGGCCGCAGCATACCAGTTCGCCTTTTCCGCCGTGAAGCACTTCCACGATATTGCCGCACAAATCACACTTGTATACCTCGAGTCGTTTCGCCATGATGCCTCCTTTCCGGAATAAAATCTTGAGCGTGTCTCAAGAAAAGGGTTACCAATTTTCACCCAACAGTTCAAAATGCGCCTGGGCATGGGCGCAGGCCGGGCACATTTCAGGCGCCTCGGTGCCGTGGTGGAGGTAGCCGCAATTCCGGCATCTCCAGGTGACCTCCTGGTCCCGCTTGAAGACCCGGCCGGTTTCAATGTTTTTGGCCAAATCCACGTACCGCTTTTCGTGTTGCTTTTCCGCCACCGCGATGGCCTCGAAAACATACGCAATGGCGTCAAAGCCCTCTTCCCGGGCGGTCTTTGCAAAATCAGGATACATCTGGGTGTGCTCGTAATTCTCCCCGGCCGCGGCGGCCTTCAGGTTTTCCAGGGTGCTTGCAATCGTTCCGGCTGGAAAGGCGGCAGAGAGGGTGACTTCTCCTCCCTCCAGGAACTTGAACAGCCGCTTGGCATGTTCCTTTTCCTGGTCGGCGGTTTCAGAAAAGATGTCGGCGATTTGAACATAGCCCTCTTTTCTGGCTTGACCGGCAAAGTAGGTATAGCGATTCCGGGCCTGGGATTCCCCCGCGAATGCCGCCAAAAGGTTCTTTTCTGTCTGGGTACCTTTCAAAGTTGCCACGATCAGACCTCCTTGTCGCTCAAAGTTGACAGATTCATAAAAAGCCTTTTTCAGGTGCGTCAAGGATCGGGTGAGACCCTCCGGCGCCCCCGGGACTTTGACTTTTTATGCGTTAAACGAGACAGCGCCCTTGCGGTTCAAGGCCGCTTTTCTTTCCACCACCCTTTTCGAATATGGGCTTCCTTTTCCTTTTCCGCAAGCTTTTTGATCTTATAGCCGGCATCCCTCAAGACACCATAGAGGATGCCACACCCCACGTCTTCCCGTTCTGCATCTCCTTTGTTGGCCAGATGGAGCATCTGTTCCACCAGTTGAAACGTCGCTTTTATGTTTTGATCACAAGGTTTCAAAGCCAATCGGAGCCTCATCAAGGGTCACAGAAAATCACCACGCCGGCCACCCGAGGAAAAGGCTTTTCATCATTGGTGCCCGCAGGTGCCATGGATTGCTTATACAATTTTTATGCCATTTTTCTTCGGGAAGCCATCCGATCCCTGTCCCGCATTCCTCGGCGCGAGCGATGCGCGGACAGGGGCTTCGTTGAAGGAAAATAGGGGGAATCCATGCACAACAACGCTGCCTGAAATGACGAAGGCAAAATGGCACAAAGCGCCGGAATGCGGCTAGAAGAGATGTCTCTTTTCCCCTTTATATGAAACAAAGCGGGAGCCTTACGATTTAAAAGAACGTAGAAGTCTTTGATATTTCGAAATAATCGACATGTTCCGGACAAATTGAGACACTTTTGTATCATGATCCATTTTAAGGGGCACAAAAGGGATGGGAACAAAGGGGTTCTCACCCTTTCCGGGGCCTTCCTGTAAATGGTATCATATTTGCATTTGCCCGTTACCGAGAGGCTTTCTCGAAGCGACGGAAGCAAGGAGAGGGGTTCATGTTGACACTAGAAGATATTGCCGAAGATGCGGAGTTGATGGATGCCATCGACTGGGACATGACCCATGAAGAAGCCGTCCGGCTCTATCTGGAATGGGGGAATAATTGGGCCCGGGGAAATTACGTGATCCGGTCCAAAGCAGACGTCAGCACCTATTTTGTGATCAATACATGGGAAGGCGATCCGGTGGTCTATCTCATCCGCAGGAATTCCGACCAGGCACAGGAGCTGGCGAAGATCCCGTTGCCGAAGCCGGTGGCGGAGCGGTTTATGGCCTCCATCGGCCACAACCGGGGCACCTATTCTCTCACCAAAGACGTGAAGGCGTGGCTAAAGGCGGCCCTGAACATGGCCTGAGGCGGCCCCTGAGGCGTTCTTTTTCGAACAAGAAGGGCAAAGGCCTGTAAATTCGAGGCGATGGCCGATGATGGTATAGACCGTGGCCCCGTATAGTTCGTCTTCGATCTGGTTCAAAGGCGCAATCGGGGCGTCGTCGATGCGGCCGCAGGCCACGCAGCGGATATGGTAGTGTTTGTGCGGGTTCCCATCGAAACGTTTGATGGAGCCTCCGGTTTCAAGCTTCTGGATTTGCCCGGTCTCGGAAAGGATTTCCAGGTTGCGGTACACGGTGCCCAGGCTGATCCGAGGAAGGCGCCTGCGAACGGCCATATAGAGTTCATCCGCACTGGGGTGAGAGCTCATCTTCTTCAGCTCTTCCAGGATGACCGTCCGCTGTCGGGTCATCCGGATGTGACACGGTAAAGCTTCCGGAGATTGCTTCTCCCCCCCATGGGGGGGGCCGTTTCGTTTCACTGCCAAGCCTCCCGCCCTAGCCTCACTTAAGTGGGTTTGGAATGCTTTGTTATTTCAGACAATAGTTACTAACATCAACGGCATTTCCTGTCAAGCCAGAATCCCCGGCACGCTTTTTTGCCTACCGCTTGTCGATGGGGACATATTCACACTCGTCGGGGCCGCAATATTGACCGATGTACCTGGATTCCGGCCGGTAGAGCATGGGCTTCGGGGCGGCATCGGCGAAATGCTCCTCGATGACGTGGGCGGTCCACCCGGCGATCCGGGAGATGGCAAAGACCGGTGTGAAAAGGTCGGTGGGAATTCCCATGGCATGGTAGAGCGATGCGCTGTAAAAATCGACGTTGACATAGATTTCCCGGCCCTTTTGTTTGAGGAAAGCGGCCTTGCCCACTTCCTCGAGCCTCTTTGAAATGGCGTACCACTGGGGTTGTCCCGTGCGTTCCCCCAAAGTTTTGGACATGGGCGCCAGGATATGGGCCCTGGGGTCATCGGTCTGATAGACGGCATGGCCCAGACCCATGATCCGCCCGCCTGAGGCCAGGATCTTCTCCACATAGGGCTCCACGGCATCCACGCTGCCGATCTCTGTCAACATCTGCATGACCCGGGCGTTGGCGCCGCCGTGGAGTTCCCCGGAGAGGGCGCCCACGGCGGCCGCCACAGCGGCGTACATATGGGCCCGGGTGGAGGACACTTCCCGGGCGGCGAAGGTGGACGCGTTGAAGGCGTGCTCGGCGTGTAAAATCAGGGCCACATCGAAGAAACGGGCCGTCTCCGCATCCGGGACCTTTCCGGTGCGCATGTATAAAAAGTTGGACGCCGTTTTCTGGTTGGAATCCGGGTCAATGGGGACTTTATCGTTTCGAATGCGATCCCAGGCGGCCACCAGGGTGGGAAATTTGGCCACAAGCCGAAGGGCCGTCCGGAGGGAAGCCTCTCTGGAGGTGTCCCCCAGATCCGGATCGTGGGGTGCCAGCATCGGCACAGCGGCCTGGAGGACATCCATGGGAGAGGCGTTTTTAGGGAAGGTTTTCAGGGCGGCCACCACTTCCGGGGCAAGGCTCCGATGCTGGGAAAGCGCTTCCAAAAAGCGGGAAAGCTGCGCCGGATCCGGAAGGGTTTCATAAAGCAACAGGTATACCGTCTCTTCAAACGTCGCCCACCGGGCCAGGTCCTGAACCTGGTATCCCCGGTAAATGAGGCGGCCGGCTTCGCCGTCCACGTCGCAGATGCGGGTGCTGGCGACGGGGGTTCCCCTAAGGCCCGTGTTCAGCGTGGTCTCCTGCGGATCCATTTTTTTCTCCTTGGTGGTTGCGGGGTTGATGTCACGATGCCCTCCCCGTTAAAATATGGGGGGTTGGTCTGAAAAGTCAAGTTCCGGGAATAGAGGGCAAGGGATGCAGGGATGGAAAGACCGGTTGAAAAAAGGGAGAGAGGGTGCTAGAAAAAACACCTGTCTTTTGGTTCGGGATCAGGCGAAGGAATGCACGTGGAAGCCATTCGGATCAAAAAAGGATACCGCCTGTCGGCTTGCGGAAGGCCTTCCTTGGAGCTTCAAAGGCTTAAAGCGCCTGAAAGGGTGGCCTTTGTCCCCAAGTCGATCCCCTTTATCAAGCCGCGTGTGGCGGTGAAGGAAGGCGACCCCGTGAAGGCGGGAGGGCTCCTTTTTTGGGACAAATATCGGCCGGAGCTGAAATTTCGCTCCCCCGGCGGGGGAAGCGTGGAGGCCGTCCGCTGGGGGCCCCGCCACGTCCTTGAAGCGGTGGTCATCCGAGTGGATGCCGAGGAAGAGGCGGAGACCTTTGAGTCCCTTTCGGAGTCGGCCATCGACACCCTCAAAAGGGAAGAGCTCGTGGCCCGGATTATGGATGGCGGCTTGTGGGCCCTGATTCGAGAGCTTCCCTTCAGGAATATTCCCCCTGGCCAAGACACACCGCCGCGGATCATCGTGTCCATGGCAACCCAGGAGCCCTTTGAACCCCAACCGGCGGTCTATCTCAAAGATCAAATGGAGTTATTTCAATTCGGCCTCCGGGTGCTCCAGCGTCTGGCGCCTGAGGTTTCCGTTGTCCTGCCCTCGGGGTGCGACGCCCCCGACGCCCTCCGGCGGATGGCCACCCATGGCGTCTCTGGAGACTACCCCTGCGGGGATGCCGGGGTTTTCCTGTATCACACCAAGACGGGGCCCGGCCAAAACCGGAGTTGGTATCTTCGCGGGCAGGACGTCCTCCTGTTGGCCCGGTTCCTCAAAGAGGGCCGGTACCCCCTGGAAAGGACCGTGGTGCGGGCCGGCCCCATGGCCCAAAAGCCCTGTCACATCGCCACGAGGATGGGCGTTCCCTTGAAGGTCCTGGGCGGCTTCGGAACCGGCAACGGGGCGTGCCGCTTCGTGGCGGGGGGGCTTTTCACCGGCTATCCGGAATCCGAGACCGGGTATCTCGATTTTTACGAGACCGCCGTGGGGGTCCTTTCCGGGGATCCCACACCGGAACGGCTGGCTCTTTTTAAACCCGGATACGATAAGCCCAGCTACACGAGGGCGTTTCTCTCCTGCCTCCGTGCCGGACCCCTTCCCGTGGACGGCCGTTACCACGGGGAGGAGCGTGCGTGTATCGGTTGCGGTTTTTGTGCCGAGGTCTGCCCGGTGGAGATCCTGCCCCAGTTCACCTTTAAGGCGGTATTGGCCGGGGAATGGGAAGAAGCCCTGGATCACGGGCTTTTGGATTGCGTGGAATGCGGATTGTGCGCCCATGTGTGCCCTTCCAAAATCGATCTTACCGAAACCCTGAAAAAGGCCAGACGCGACCTTTACAGGGAGCAGCTGCGTCCATGAAAGATCAGACCCCCTTTGGGATGTCGCTTCGGAGGGCCATCGAGCGACGGCCTGGCTTGAAAAGATGGCTTTTACCCTTGTACGAGGCGGTGGCGTCGGTGGTCATCGCGCCCGCCCGTTTCACCCCGGTGGCGCCGGTGGTCCGGGACAGCCTGGATGTGAAGCGGTATATGATGCTGGTCATCGTGGCCCTTCTTCCCCATTATGGCTTTGGCGTGTACAACGTGGGGTACCAGGCCCTTTCGGCCGCCGGGCGCTCGCCGGATTTCTTCCGGGCCCTTTTCATCGGCCTAAAGGCGGTGACGCCCATCGTCGCCGTGGTCTTTATGGCGGGACTGGGATGGGAAGCCCTCTTTGCCGCCCTTCGCAGGCACCCCATCTCCGAAGGGGTGTTGGTGACCTGCACGCTTTTCCCCCTGACACTCCCCCCCACCATTCCCTTATGGCAGGCGGCTTTGGGGATCTCTTTCGGGGTGGTGATCGGCAAGGAGATCTTCGGGGGCACGGGCCGGAATTTTTTGAACCCGGCCCTCACCGGACGGGCCTTCCTGTACTTTGCCTATCCGGCTCAGATCACGGGAGATGCGGTCTGGAAGGTCCTCCTCCCCGGTTCCCGGGCGGCCGTGGATGCCGTCTCCGGCGCCACGCCCCTGGCGTTGGCCGGCGGTCTGGAACGCCTCCAGGAGGTCCATGCCGCCCTTTCGGAGGGGGGATACCCCCTGGTGAAACTCTTTTTGGGCCGGTATCCGGGGAGCATCGGAGGGACCGCCACGGTCTTGAGCATTGTGGGCGCGGCCTTTTTGGTCCTTCTGGGCATCGCCAACTACCGCATCATCCTGGGGTGTCTTTTCGGCCTTTTCGGCACGGCCCTGATCCTGAACCGGATCGCCTCGCCGGAGTCGATGCCGTATCTCTCTTTGAACCCCCTCTACCATCTGGCCATGGGCGGCGCCATGTTCGCCTTTGCCTACATGGCCACGGACCCGGTCTCTTCCTGTCACATGCAAGGCGCCCGATGGGTCTTCGGGTTCGGTATCGGCGCCCTGACCGTCTTGATCCGGGTCTTTAATCCGGCCTTTCCGGAAGGGGTGGGGTTGGCGGTCCTTTTCATGAATGTCTTTGCGCCCTTGCTGGATGAGGCGGCGATCAAGATGCGCTTGAAAAGGCGGGTGCCCAATGTCTGAGCGGCTTCGGAGTCTCCTTTTTGCAGGGGGCCTCTGCCTGGTGTGCAGCCTCCTGCTCACAGCCGCGTCCACGGGGTTGCAGCGTTTTCAGGCGCACAACATCCGTATTGAAAAAAGGCGCAACATTTTGAAGGCCGTGGGGTTGATCGAGGGGGAAAAGACCCTTTCCGAAAGGGATATCGAGCGGATCTATGAGGCGCGCATTCGAAAATTCTGGGTGACCCCGGAAGGCGACCTGGTGGATGCCGATCAACGGAAAGAGGGGGATCTCCCCCTTTATGTGTGGCTTGAGGGGGGGGCCATTCGGGCCTATGTGGTTCCGGTGGAATCCAGGGGACTTTGGGGAAAGATTTACGGCTACCTGGCCCTGAAAAACGACGGGACCACGATTGCGGGATTCACCGTTTTCAAACACGCCGAAACGCCGGGTCTGGGCGGGGAAATTGAGAAGGCGTACTTCCAGAAGAAGTGGATCGGGAAAAAGATTGTGGACAAAGACGGGACCTTTGTGTCCGTGAGCATTGTCCGGGGCGCGGTCAAGGACACGATCCCCGGTGAGATGCAGGCCCACTATGTGGACGGGATCAGCGGCGCCACCCTCACCGGGCGATACCTGAGCGCGGGCATCCGGCAGGTGCTGGAAACCTATGAGCCGGTGTCGATCCGATTCCGGATGGATCGCGTGCAGCGCCCTGAATGAAAAAATCGATGACGGGCAAGGAAGGCGTGTAAAAGAGATGCCAGACGCAGTGAAACGAAACCGCCTCCAGAGGCTTCGGAAAAGTCCCTCCTACAAAGCCCTGGCCAAGGCCCTGTGGGAGGCCAATCCCATTTCCAAGCAGATCCTGGGGATCTGTTCTTCGCTGGCGGTGACGGTGCAAATGAAGACCGCCCTGGTCATGGCCGTTTCCCTGACCCTGGTGGTGGCCTTTTCCAGCCTCATCATTTCTTCCCTGCGGCGTGCGATTCCCCCCAACATCCGGATCATGGTGGAGGTCACCGTCATCGCCACCCTGGTGGTTCTGGCCGACGAATGTTTAAGGGCCTTCATGTATGAGGTCAGCCGGCAGCTGTCGGTCTTTGTGGGCCTGATCATCACCAACTGCATCGTGTTGGGCCGGGCGGAAGGGTATGCCCTTTCCAATCCCCCCTGGCGGTCCTTCGTGGACGGCCTGGCCAACGGAATCGGATACGGGTCGGTCCTGGTGGGTGTGGCCTTTTTTCGGGAGCTTTTGGGATCCGGGACTTTCTTCGGATATCCGGTCGTGCCCCCATTTTTCTATAAGATGGGATACGTCAACAACGGCTTGATGCGACTGGCCCCCGGCGCCTTCATCATCATCGGGTTGTTCGTCTGGCTGGAGCATACCATGCTTTCCAAAAAGAAAGGATAACCGCCTTTATTTTCCGGCATTGAAACGGTTTTGGCCGCCATGGAAAACTTGATCAGCATTGCTTTGAATTCGATCTTCGTGGGCAACATCCTTCTGGCCTACTTTTTGGGCATGTGTTCCTTTTTGGCCATCTCCAAAAACATGAAGACCGCCACCGGACTCGGCATCGCCGTGGTTTTCGTGTTGACCGTCACCACGCCGGTCAATTGGCTCATTTACCATTTCCTGCTGGCGCCCGGGGCCCTGGCCTGGGCCGGATTTCCCGAGGTGGATCTCAGCTACCTGAAACTGGTCCTTTTTATCGCCACCACCGCCGCCATCGTACAGGCTTTGGAGATGGTCATCGATCGGTATTCCCCGGCCCTGTATGCGTCCCTGGGGGTGTTTTTGCCCCTGATCACGGTCAACTGCGCCATCTTGGGAGTCTCGCTCTTCATGGTGGAACGGGCCTATACATTTCCCGAAACCGCGGTGTACGGGGCCAGTTCCGGGATCGGGTGGGCCCTGGCCATCATCACCATGTCGGCCATTCAAAAGAAGCTGCGCTACGCCGACGTGCCTTCGGGTCTTCAAGGTTTCGGCATCAACATGATCACCACCGGCCTGATGGCCATCGGGTTCATGCTCTTTGCCGGAATCTCCTTGTAGGCGTCCGTCGCGATCCAGACAAGGGGGATAGAAGGGGAAAATTTTGCTGGAGACATTCGTCATTGCCACCGGCGTCTTTGCCGGCGTCATCGGTGTGATGGTGGTGGCGCTCCTTTTCGTGGAGGCAAAGGTCGTTGTCAAGGGGGAGCGCACCATTGACATCAACGGGGATCCGGAAAAGCGCCTCCACGTGCCCACCGGGGTCACCCTCCTTTCGGCATTGACCCAAAACCATATCCTGCTTCCCTCGGCCTGCGGCGGGAAAGGGAGTTGCGGCCTGTGCAAATGCCGGGTGGAGGCCGGCGGGCGGGATATCCTCCCCACCGAGCTGGCCCATTTAAGCCGGGAGGAAAAACGCGGCGGCGTCCGCCTGGCCTGTCAGCTCAAAGTCAAGCAAGACATGAAGATCCGCATCCCCGACGAGATCTTCAGTATTAAGAAATATACCGCCGTGGTGGTCTCCAACGAAAACGTCGCCTCTTTCATCAAGGAGTTGAAACTGAAAATCGAAGGCGACGGGAAGATGGATTTCAAGACAGGGGCCTACGTGCAGATCGATATTCCGGAATACGAACGCTCCTTCCGGGAGATCCATGTGGGGGAAACCTACAAGAAAGTCTGGGACCGGTTCGATTATTGGGGGCTCAAGGCAAAGGCCGAGGCGCCCGTTTATCGGGCCTATTCTCTGGCCAGCACCCCCGAGGAACCCGAGCTCATGTTTACCATCCGGATCGCCACCCCGCCGCCCGGAGAATCCGATATCCCGCCGGGGGTGGCTTCCTCTTATCTGTTTACCCTGAAACCCGGAGACCGGGTGACCCTCAGCGGGCCTTACGGTGATTTTTTCATCAAGGACACCGACAGGGAAATGTGTTTCATCGGCGGGGGCGCCGGCATGGCGCCTCTGAGGGCTCACATCCTCCACCAGCTTCTTACCGTAAAGACCCGGCGGAAAATGACGTTCTGGTACGGGGCCCGCTCCAGGAAAGAGGTGTTTTACGATGCCCTATTCAAGGAATTGGAGCAACATTACTCGAATTTCAAATATGTGGTATCCCTTTCCAACCCCGATCCAAAAGATCATTGGGACGGTCCCACCGGATACATCCATGAGGTGGTCTATGAACAGTACCTCAAGGACCATCCCGATCCCACGGAAATCGAATATTATCTTTGCGGACCCCCTCCCATGCTCAAGGCGGTCCGGGCGATGCTCGAGGACTTGGGGGTGGAGCCGGATATGATCGCCTTCGACGATTTCGGCGGCTGACCGGACTAGAAGCCCATCTTTTCCGGCGGGCGCCTTTCCGGCACATAGCGGCGTTCGATCTTCCCCGCATTCCATTCTTTGGAGACGTACAGGTTGCAGTAACAGCTTCCGTACTCCTGGACATCCTGGTCCCGATAGGCGCACGGGCAGATGATGTCTTTGTCTTTTTCCTTATCGCCGGAGGCCAGCCTGCAGGGACAGGCCATGTAGCCGTAACGGGCTTTGTTGATCAAAAGCGCTTCCAAAAGTTCGAAGACCGTCTCCCGGTCGGCGTTGAAGTGGTACCCTTTTTTCTCCTGGATTTCCTTGAGACTCTGATACAGTTGTTGCACATCCATTACAGTCCCAACGCCTCCTTGATTTGACTTTCCTTGTATCCCACGATCACCTTGTCGCCGATGACGATGGTGGGGAAAGAACACCGGGGATTGATCCTTTTCACATCCTCCAGGATGGCCTTCCGCTTGTCACCTTCCAGAAGATCCACCTCCACCATTTCGTATTTGACGGTGCATTCGTCCAGCAGTTTCTTGGTGGACTTGCAGTGACTGCAGGTGCTTAGGGCAAACAGTTTCACATCGGAATTCTTCATGGGGCATTCCTCTCGTTTTGAAAGTTGTTTTTAAGCGCCGTTTTCAAATAATGCCGCATTCGAAATGCCTTTTGGAGACTCGAAAAAGGCTTTCAGGGTTTCCGGGTGGCAAACGGGCCTTGTACAGGTTCGATTTTCACACAGATAGACCCTCGGTTTTCCATTTGCAAGGTCCATGGCGCCTATGGAGGGGAGCCATTTGGGCCCCTGCTGTGGTCGGGCCGGGCTGTCCAGCAGAATCAGGATTCTGGCCGGGTGGAAGGCGGCATGGGCGACCTCCACCATCTTTTGCATGGTGGGGTCTTTTAAAGGCCCTGCGAGGACGACCTGGAGGGTTTTTCCCTCAAGATACCTTGCGGCCGTCAGCATGAAGGGGGCCCCCGCCGGATTTTTTTCGAGTGCGCCGGCGAAAGAATGGAGCATCGATTCGGCGGTTTGCCGGAAACGGTTTTGACCCGTCAACCCATACATCCGGAAGAGGCCCAAGGTCGCCATGGAAGCCGCCGAAGGCAGGACACCGTCATGGGTTTCCCTGATCCGGACCCTGTGTGCTTCCTTTAGGGAGACCGGATTCATGAATAGGGATCCCGTCTTTGGATCGAAAAAGGTATCGATGAGGGTACGGCCGAGGGTCTCGGCCCGCTTGAGCCATTTCATGTCAAAATCGGTTTCATAAAGGTCCAGCAGCCCCTGGAGAAACGCCGCATAGTCTTCGGCCACGGCCGGGATGCGGCGTTGCCCGTCCCGCCATATGCGGTAGAGGCGTTTTTGGGGTTCGTCATAGAGATGCCTCCAGAGGAATTCCGCCCCTTTCACGGCCCGAAAGAGATGGTCCCTGGATTGAAGGACCTGGGCGGCCTTGGCCAGCGCGGAAATCATGAGCCCGTTCCAGGCGGTGATGATCTTGTCGTCCAGGTGGGGCTTCGGACGCCGGTCCCTGATCCCAAGAAGCCGCTTGCGGGATGCCGCAAGCCGCCTTTGAACCGATTCCACCGGACACTGAATGTGGCGGGCGGTCTCCTGGAGGGTCTCGGCTTGATAGAGAATGTTCTTTCCGAAGAACTCGCCGTGGGGATCTTCCAGGACATTTCCCGCCGGAAGGATGCCGTAATGGGCGGCAAAAAGCATTGCCTCCTCTTCCCCCAAGGCCGCCACGATTTCAGGCAGCGTCCATACGTAAAAGGCGCCTTCTTTCTTTTCACTGGAATCGGAAGCCGCTTTTCCGGGCACAGGGCTGTCGGCGTCCTGGGCGCTGAAAAAGCCCCCTTGAGGATGGGTCATCTCCCGGGCCACCCACGCCAGGGTTTCTGTGGCGATGGTTTTAAAGAAGGGGTCTTTGGTGATTTGAAAGGCCGTGAGATGGTTGCATACCAGCTGGGCATTGTCGTAGAGCATTTTTTCAAAATGGGGGATGCGCCATCGGCTGTCGGTGGCATAGCGGTGAAATCCGCCCCCCACGTGGTCGTAGATCCCCCCCTCGGCCATGCTTTTCAGGGTGTGAAGGGCCATGTCCAGGGCTTTTTGTCCCATTTTTTCGGGGAAGTCTTTCCCGTTTAATCGTGACACCGCATGACAGAAAAAAAGGAACGCCTGGACGCTTGGGGAAGGAAATTTCGGGGCCGGGGAAAATCCCCCCCATGCCGGATCGTAGTGCGTTTCAAAGCTTCGATAAGCTTGTTCCACCCGGCGGCGGGGCGCCATGGGCGCCGGCGGGCCGCCCTCTCCTTCCAGGTGCCTTTTGATCAACCGGTGAACTTCATCGGCGGATTTCAAAAGCGTTTCCCGCTGATGGGGATCCTGCCAGGCCTTTCCCAGAAATCGGAGGATATCAGGCCAGGAGGGGAGGCCGGGACCGCCTTTGGGGGGAAAATAGGTGCCCCCGTAAAAGGGTTTCAATGTGGGCGTCAAAAAGACGTTCAGGGGCCATCCCGCGGATCCCCGCATGGCGGATACGGCGGTGATATAGATCTGATCCAGGTCGGGCCGTTCTTCGCGGTCCACTTTGATACAAATGAAATGCGCGTTCATGAGGCGGGCGGTTTCCGGATCGCGGAAGGATTCCCGTTCCATGACGTGACACCAATGGCATGTGGAATATCCGATGGAAAGGAGAATGGGCCGGTCTTCCTGGACAGCCCGGTTCAAGGCCTCCGGACACCAGGGATACCAGTCAACGGGATTGTGGGCATGCTGGAGCAGATACGGGCTCTTTTCGTGAATCAACCGATTGGGCCTGCCGCCCTTTTCACGGTTCCGGTCCGCCGGGGACGTTTTTGAGGCGTCGGGAAAAGTCATGGCCGGTGTCACTCCCGGAGTTTTTCCAGGGCCTGCATCAGGTCTTCCAGTTTCGGCCGCTTGTTGATGTCGTGCACGTCGATATAACGCAGGATCCCTTTTTTATCCACAATGAAAAGGGCCCGTTCGCTGGTGCCGTCGGAACGCAGGATGCCGTACCGACGGGCCACGGCCCCGTGGGGCCAAAAATCGGAAAGCACCGGAAACCAGAGCCTCCCCATTTGTCGGGTCCAGGCATAGAGGGTGGGGATGTTGTCCACGCTGATTCCCAAAAGGACGGCGTCGTGGGCCTCGAAGAGATCCCGGACAATGTTGTAGCCGGGCCACTGATCCGAGCAGACGGGCGTCCAGGCGGCCGGGATAAAGGACAGGACCACATTCTTTTTCCCCTTAAAATCGCTTAAAGAAACCCGGTTCCCGGCAAGATCGAGCAGCGTAAAATCCGGGGCCCGATCCCCCACCTTCACCTTCAAGGTGCTGTCGATGGGTTTGAGGTTCCCGACATTGTAAACGGTATCTTTAAAGGCTGCGGACAGCGCCGCTGCTGCAGCGGGCAAAAGGAGAAAAACCATCCAAACAAGACCGGGAATCCACTTTCGCTTCATGGGGACCTCCCTTTCCGGATACCGGCGGCATCCAGGATTTTTTGTAAAAAGGTTTCAGGATTCTTGAACCCCCCGAGTTTTGAAAAAAAGACAGTGGCAGATCCCTCCGGACCTTTTCGAACCCCGATAAAATACGGAGTGCGCACTTCACCGATTTTTTTGTGGATGTTGAAGTCGCCGTCTTCAAAAAGCGGAAACCTGATGTGATACGTTTTGGCAAAGGTCGCCACCTCATAAGCGCTGTTTCCCGCACCGATTCCGATGAGCTTGATCCTGTCTTTCAAAAAGGTATCGGCTTCGAGCAACTCGAAAAAACGGTTGATAGAGGGAGCCTCCCTCTGACAAAACGGTCAATACATGCTGAAGATTTCGATGATCACCACTTCCGACTGAATCTCCCCAATGGAGAAGACGTTTTTGCCGGATATCCCCAAGTAATCGATATGCCTTGGATTTTTCGGCGCCTTGAGGGTGAAATGGACAAGCCTTTGGCCCGCCTTCGGGCCTTGGGGAGCCGAATAACAGGGAGTGCCCATGAAAAAGAAAAAAACGGCACAACATACGGTGCAAAGGCGTTTCATGTCATTGCTCCTCACCAGGGTCTGATACCACTTTGTTCCATGCCGACAACAGTCCAAGCCGCAAAAATTCCTTGACAAGAGCCTTTCTCTAATATAAATGATAATTATTACTAAAAATCAAAGGTCAAGGATTTTTCCTTCTTTCAGGGGAAATCCGAAGTGTCAAAAGGCCTTGTCAAGCGATTTTAATCCGGTCCGACCCGGATGCAACTCTAAAATTGAGGAGGCGCAATGGACAAAGAAAAAAAAGAAAAAAAGGCACCCTTTCAGCCCAAAGATGTCACCACCTGTGAAGCCACGGCCCAAATGCTTGAAAAAGCGGCCAGAGACGGTGTGACCACTGCTTTTCACCGGGCAGCCACCATGAAGGCCTGTCCCATCGGAAAGGATTCGGCCTGCTGCAAGCACTGCGGCATGGGACCGTGTCGCCTCAATTCCAAAGATCCTTACGGCAAGGTGGGGGTTTGCGGCGCCACCATCGATACCATCATGGCCCGGAATTTTGCCAGGATGGTTGCCACCGGAACCGCCTGCCACAGCGATCATGGCATGTCCATGCTAGATCTTTTCCGGGGCGTCGTCAAGGGGGAGATCAAGGATTACACCCTCAAGGACACCCTGAAACTGGAGGCCGTTGCCGAATCCGTGGGCATCGACATCGAGGGCAAAACCCATCAGGAGATGGCCCTCGAACTCTGTGACGTGCTGGAAAGAACCTACACCCAGGTGGAAGGGGAGATCCCCTTTGTCAGCCGGGTTCCGGAAAAGACCCTGGAGACCTGGCGGAAGCACGGTGTCGTCCCCCGGGGCGCCATGCGGGAGATCATGGAGATGCTGGCGCGCACCCACATCGGTATGGACCAGGAGTACAACAACATCGTGCAGCAATGCAGCCGGACCGCCCTTTCGGATGGTTGGGGGGGGTCCATGGTTGCCACCGAGATCGGGGACATTCTGTTCGGAACCCCTTCACCCATCAGCATCGAAGTCAATATGGGCGTTTTGAAAGAAGACCATGTGAACATCATCATCCACGGCCATGAACCCAATCTGTTCGAGTCCATGTGTGAATCGGTGAACGAACCCACCCTGGTGGAGGCGGCCAAGAAGGCCGGCGCCAAGGGCATCAACCTGGTGGGCATGTGCTGTTCGGGTGCGGAGATGCTGGTGCGGCACGGCATTCCCCATGCCGGGAACTTCTCTTCCACGGAAGAGGTCCTCATCACCGGTGCCGTGGATGCCATGGCCGTGGACATTCAGTGCATCAAGCAGGGGCTGGTGAGCGTCGCCGCATGTTACCAGACACCCCTCATCACCACGGACCGGCGCTGCCATATTGAAGGCGCCGTGCACGTCCATTTCGATGAACGCAACCCCAAAGAGTGTACTGATGAGATCGTCATCAAGGCCATCTCGCGGTTCCAAAACAGGAAGCTGCCCGTCGAGATCCCCCAGCAGCGCAACATCGGTGTGCACGGGTTTTCCCATGAGTACATCCAGTACATGCTGGGAGGGACCTTCCGCTCTTCATACACGCCGCTGAACGACAACATCATCAACGGCCGGATCCGGGGCGTGGCCGGGGTTGTGGGATGCACCAACCCCCGCGTGAAGCAGGACTTTGTTCATGTGGAGCTGGTGAAAGAACTCATCAAGAACGATGTCCTGGTCGTCCAGACCGGGTGTTCCCAGATCGCCTTGGCCAAGGCCGGGCTCACCACCCCCGAGTCCGCGGTTTTAGCCGGGCCGGGCCTGCGGGAAGTCTGTGAGACCGTGGGGATGCCCCCGGTGCTCGGCATCGGTTCCTGCGTGGACAACAGCCGGATCCTCATGGCATGTGCGGAAATGGTCAAAACCGGCGGCCTCGGCGATAGCATCGCCGATCTCCCGGTGGCGGGCGCGGCCCCCGAATGGATGAGCGAAAAGGCCATTGCCATCGGCCACTATTTTGTGGCCTCCGGCGTTTTCACGGTGTTCGGCGTGACGTTCCCCATTATCGAGGGCACCAAGTTCCATCAGTTGCTCTTCGAGGGGCTGGAGGCCCAGGGCTTCGGGAAGTGGGGATTTTCTGCGGATCCCCATGAAATGGCAAAGATGATGATCGCGCATATTGACAAGAAACGCAAAGCGCTCGGCATCGACAAGGCCCGGGAGCGCATCCTCATGGACATGGCGGACCGTCAGAAGCTCGAAGTGGCCTGACCGCCCCTTTTCCCCCTCTTTACACAAAGGGTCTCCCCTTTCCGGGGGACCCTTTGTCGAATTGGAAGAGCAGATCCTTCTTTAACCCAGCAGGCAACAATACCGCTTTCCCAAACGAATCTTCCCCTTCATCGATCCGTGCCCTGACGGACTACCTAAAAACCCTCTGACACCTTGACTTTCGCCACATTCCAGTCGACAGCCTCCCCTTTCAATTTCGACACTCCAGAGGCCGTCAGTAAGGGGTATTTCTTTTTTTCTTGATAGCAAGAAACTCCAAGTATAATGGAATCTAAAGAGAATCTGCGCCAGGCCTTTGTCTGGTTCAGTATTGTCCATGCACCGACATTTTTTAGCGAAAGCATGGAGCGTCCAAGGAGGAGAAAAGTACCGTCGACCGCCTGACAGGGCAATGAAAGGGAAAAGGATGGGTAACAGACGGATACACTACGGCTGGGTGGTCATTTTCACGGGACTCCTGGTCACCATCGGCGCCCATGGGTTCGGGCGGATGTCTTACACCCTGATTTTGCCGGCCATGAAGGAAGGCCTTCGCTTGAGCTATACGGAACTGGGGCTCCTTGAAATGGGAAATTTCGTGGGATATCTCTTCATGGCCATTGTGGGGGGATGGCTGGCCGCCCGATTCGGTCCCCGGCGTATCATCGCTCTGGCGCTGCTTGTCATGAGTTTCACCCTGGTTGGCATGGGGCTTGCCCGTTCCTTTGGATTCGCCCTGGCCATGCGGACCTTGACAGGGCTTGGCAACGGGGCCGCCTATGTGCCGGCCATGGCTTTGGGTGCGGCCTGGTTTTCGGCCCGGCTCCGGGGGCTTGCCACCGGTATCGTTACGGCGGGCATCGGCGCCGGGACCCTGATTGCCGGCATTGCCGTGCCCCCCATTCTGGAGACGTTCAGTGTCCAGGGGTGGCGTTATGCGTGGTATGCGCTCGGAGGGACCGTATTTCTGATCGCCGCTGCAGCGGCCCTGTTGCTCCGAAACCGGCCTGCCGATATGGACCTCAGCCCCATCGGCACCCAAGCCGCACTGGCACCTGATACACCGCCGGGAGAAACCAGGGCCCGAACCCTTGAATGGGGGAGTGTTTATCGGAGAGGCCGTGTGTGGTACCTGGGATGCGTCTACTTCATGTACGGGTTGTCGTATATCATTTATGTGACGTTCTTTGTGGCTTACCTGATAAAAGAGCGGGGATTCACGGCCGGAGAAGCCGGGGGGCTATGGGCCATTGTGGGAGGGCTCAGTACTTTCTGCGGTCTGATTTGGGGCGGCATTTCCGATC
This sequence comes from Desulfobacterales bacterium, assembly GCA_027025555.1. GTDB lineage: Bacteria > Desulfobacterota > Desulfobacteria > Desulfobacterales > UBA2156. Next base: position 5,499 of record JALVQN010000169.1, on the reverse strand, counting down.
GCATCGGCAGGCCTGCAGCGATCACCCTGGCCTACGGCGTGCTGGCCTTTTCCTATGCCCTTTATGCCCTGACACCAGTGAAAGAAGGCTTGGTGGTGTCAGCGGGGGTTTTTGGCCTCAGCGCCTGGAGCGTGCCCACCATTACCGCCGCTGCGGCCGGGGACTATGTAGGCGCACGCCTGGCCCCGGCCTGCCTGGGATTCATTACCCTGTTTTTCGGAATCGGTCAGGCCATGGGGCCCGTGGTGGGAGGTTATCTGGCGGATTGCACGAATTCGTTTACCCCCTCGTTTATTTTTGCATGCACCTTTTCTGTGTTGGGCGCGATTTTTGCACTAAGATTGCCGAAACACGGGAAAGAAAAGCCCGTGGATGAACCGTGACAGCGAGTGGATTTTTGAGTTTTGCAGCGGAGCGCTTCAAGAAACATTTGGTTTTTTAACCCTTAGAGCTGCCGCCGGGGCCTTGTTTAGAATCGATGCCCCGGTCCATTGGCATCGGCGATATCCGGATGACGGTTCAGGAACCGGTAAAGGGTGGCGCGGCCCACGCCCAAGAGGGAGGCGGCCCTGGATTTATTCCCGGCGGTCTGTTTGAGGGCGTGGCGCACCTGTGACACGTCCAGCTTCCGGGAAGGGCCCCGTCGCCGTGGGGCGGATGTGCGGTCTCTCAGTTCCAGGGGAAGGTCTCGGCGCCGGATTTCTTCACCGATACACTTGACGATGGCAAACTGGACGGCGTTCTGGAGCTCCCTGACGTTCCCGGGCCAGTCATAGTCCATCATGCAGGAAAGGGCCTGCTTGGAGACCCGCAGCCGACCCGGTGTGGAAGCCCGGGAGGCTTCCTTGAGGAAATGTTCGATTAAAAGCGGGATGTCCGTCTTGCGCTCCCTCAAGGGAGGAAGGTGGATGGGAATGACATTGAGGCGATAATAGAGGTCTTCCCGGAACATCTTTTTGGCCACCGCCTGCTTGAGGTCCACGTTCGTGGCGCTGATCACCCGCACATCCACCATGGATGCCTGTTCCGCGCCCACCTTTTCAATGGTGCCTTCCTGGAGAAACCGTAAGAGTTTGACCTGCATGGCTTTGGACAGTTCGGAGACTTCGTCCAAAAAGAGGGTCCCGCCGCCGGCCAGTTCAAAACGGCCTTTTTTGTCCCGGATGGCGCCGGAGAAGGCCCCCTTCACATGCCCGAAAAGCTCGCTTTCGATGAGGCCTTCCGGGATGGCGCCGCAATTGATGGGGACAAAGGGGCCGCTGCGTCTCGGGCTTTCCCGGTGGATGGCCGAGGCCACCAGTTCCTTCCCCGTACCGGTTTCTCCAAAGATATTCACGGGATAATCGTATCCGGCAACGTTTCGAATCTGCTGAAAGATCTGGAGCATCTTGGGGTGGTTTCCGATGATGCCCGAAAATCCGGTGGACCGGTCCCCGTTGACGTTGAAATCCATCCGGTCCGTGATGTCCTGGAAAGAGGCAAGGACACCGAAAAAGGCGCCGTTGCCATCGTCTATGGAGCTTACAGTCATGTCGATGACCCGGGCGTTTCCGGTCTTGGTGGTGATGTGGAGGGTGTATTCGTCCCGTTGGAAAGGGGAGGGATTCTCGTAGAAAAAGGCGCACCGATCGCCACAGAAAGGCCCGCCGAAGACCTCGTGGCAATCTTTCCCCAGGACTTCTTCCCGGCCATATCCCGTGATCCGTTCCGCCTCCTTGTTGAAAAAAAAGATTCGACGCTTCAGGTCATGGGCGATGATCCCTTCCTTGAGACTGTCCAGGACCTTTCCCAGGGTCTTGGGGTTGGATGGGAATGAATCAATATGCAAGGTCAGCCTCTATCCCGGGGTTCTTTTGTTGTATCGTCGGGGCGGAAAAGGGGGGCAGGCAAATGGAGATACCTGGTGGCGGCCGGGTGTCTATGGGCGTCATCCATTGCTCCCCATAACCGATAAAATAGTCCGCAAGGCTCAAAAAGTCAACCATCAGCCCCCCCGCGCGCGGATTCATGAACACAGGGCCTCCACCCTTTGAAACGAAGGATCGCCGCCGGAATCAGAGCCGGTAAGGCAGCGGCCCTTTCAAGGCGATCTTTTTCAAGGTCAGCATCACATCGTAGACCATGATTTCCACACCGCCGGCGTGGACCCTGCGCAGGGTCTTGCCGTATGCCGGATCGATCCAGTCCGCGGGCTGAAAGGAGCGGGCATCGGTCCGTTGCACGAGGAAAAAGATGACACCGCGATGGCCTTGGCGGACCAGCGCCTGCAGCACGTTGAGATGCTTGCGTCCCCTTTCGGTGACGGCATCCGGAAAGGCTGCCACACCCTCTTGAACCAGGGTGCAGTTTTTAATCTCCACAAAGCATTTGCGCCGGGAGCCTTTTTCCAGCATCAGATCGATCCGTGAAGAAGACACGCGCACTTCGGACGTGATGCGGTCGTAACCGTTGAGAGGCGTCACGTTCCCGGCGGCGATGGCGCGAAAGACAAGACGATTGGGGATCAGGGTGTTCACGCCCACCAGGGAGCCCGGCATTTTGATGAGTTCCCACGTGTATTTCAATTTCCTTTTTGGATTGTCGTGGATCGACAAGTAAACGGGCCTTCCGGGATCCGAGCAGCCCTTCATGCTTCCGGAGTTGGGACAGTGGGCCGTGACGGTGCGGCCGTCCCGAAGGGCCACATCGGCCAAAAAGCGCCGGTACCTGCCAATCAGCGTCCCGGAGACCAGCGGGGGCCATGCAATGGAGGCGGTCGGGTTCATTCTAGCGGTTTCCCGTTTGCCGAAGGAAGAAAGGCCCTCTTGCCGGGAAGGGCGGGGGTGTAAAATTGTGTTGAATCTTCATCGGTTTTTTCTTAAATAAAAAGATTCGCGTGTCAAATCCAAAATAAAAGAGGGAGACTATGAAGGTACTGGTGAGCGACAACCTGGGAGAGGCCGGGATCCAGATGTTCGAAGCGGAAGAAGGGATCGACGTCGATGTCAATACAGGACTTTCACCGGATGCATTGAAAGAGATTATCGGTCAGTACGACGCCCTGGTCATCCGGAGTGCCACGAAAGTGACCGAAGACCTCCTCCAGGAGGCCCATCGATTGAAAGTCATCGGCCGGGCGGGGATCGGCCTGGACAACGTGGACATTCCGGCGGCCACCAAGCGGGGCATTGTGGTGATGAACACCCCCACCGGAAATGTGGTCACCACCGCCGAACATGCCATTGCCATGATGCTTGCCCTTTCCAGGAATATTCCCCAGGGGACCGCTTCCTTGAAAGAGGGGCGCTGGGAGAAAAAGAAGCTTCAAGGCAAGGAGGTCTTCAACAAGACCCTGGGGGTGATCGGATACGGCAAGATCGGGTCCATTGTCGCAGACCGGGCCCGGGGCCTGAAGATGCGCGTGGTGGTTCACGATCCTTACGTCACGCCGGAGCGCATCGTCGCCGACGGCTTCGAGCCCGTTACCCTGGCATCCCTGTACCAGCAAGCCGATTACATCACGGTCCATGTCCCCAAGATGAAAAGCACGCTGGGATTGCTCGACAGGAGCGCCTTTGAGAAGATGAAAGACGGGGTCATGATCATCAACTGCGCCCGGGGCGGCATCGTGAATGAACAGGACCTCTTCGAGGCCATTCAAAGCGGCAAGGTGGCTGGTGCGGCTTTGGATGTCTTCGAGACCGAGCCCCCGGGAGATTCGCCCCTGCTGGCCCTGGATCAGGTCATCGCCACCCCGCATCTGGGGGCCTCCACTCGGGAAGCCCAAACCAACGTGGCCGTGGATGTGGCCCGGGAGATCATCGATTATCTCAAGCACAACACCATCGTCAATGCCGTGAACGTGCCGTCGGTTTCCGGGGAACTTTTGGTCCGGCTGGGCCCCTTTCTCGAGCTGGGGGAACGGATCGGGATGCTGCACGCCCAGTTGACCCGGGGTCCGGTGCAAGAGGTAGCCATCGTTTATAACGGCGATTTCAGGGACCTGGATCTGACGCCGGTCACCACGGGGATCCTGAAGGGCCTGTTGACCCCCATGGTGAATGAAGAGGTGAACTTCGTGAATGCACCGGTCATCGCCAAGGAGCGGGGGATGAACGTGACGGAGACCACCGCCGCCGACGCGGAGGACTACATCAATCTGATCACGGTCAAGGTGTCCTCCACGCAGGTGACCAATACGGTTTCCGGCACGATTTTCGGGAAAAAGGATGTGCGTGTCGTCATGATCAACGATTTTCGCCTGGAACTGGTCCCCGAGGGGCACATGCTCCTCATTTACAACCAGGACAAGCCGGGTGCCATCGGCAGTATCGGCACCACCCTCGGAAAGCATCAGATCAATATCAGCCGGATGCAGGTGGGTCAGGACCGGGCCGGGCACAGAAACGTCATCTTCTTGAAAACGGACTCCGCCATCCCCGAGTCTGTTCTGGAGGAACTTCAGGCATTGCCCCTCGTGAATGTGGTCTATCCCCTGAACTTTTGAACCAAAAAAGGCGGGACGGGCAGATGAAATCCCACATGCCCGCCGGCTCGAGAAACAGGAGAACGGATATGGCCGAAGAGAAGAAAGATTTTATCGTCAAAGACCGCCGGTTCTTTGCCCAGGAGGACACCGCAAAAGAAGCGTCTCCTCTGCCCGAAAAGGAAAAGACGAAGGAAGAGGCCCCTCCCCGCCAGACGGAGGCCAAAGAGGCCCCGGCGGAGGATTCCCAGCTTCCGGAGATCAATTTTGCCACGTTCATCCTCTCGCTGCATTCTTCGGCCCTGGTGCATCTGGGGGTCGTTGAAAATCCGGCGACCGGGCAAAAGAGCAAAAGCCTGGGGTTGGCCAAGCAGACCATCGATATCTTGGGGATTATCGAAAAAAAGACCCAGGGAAATCTGGACAAGGACGAGGAGAACCTCTTGAAAAACCTTCTCCACGACTTAAGACTCATGTATGTCAAGGAAAAGGGGTAAACGGCTGCAGGTTCGGTCCCCGGCCAAAATCAACCTTTTTTTACATGTTGCGGGAAAGCGTGCCGATGGATACCATGAGCTGGTAACCCTCATGTGCCCCGTGAGCCTCTGCGACACGCTTACCCTCGATTTGGACAGGCGGGAAGTTTCAGTAACCTGTGAGGATCCGGAGGTGCCCGGGGATGAGACCAACCTGGCGTATCGGGCTGCTGTGGCCTTTCGGGAGCGGGTGGACAAAACCACCCGGCAACAGATGGCAGGCGTGGCGATTGCCATCGAGAAAGCCATTCCCGTGGGGGCCGGCCTCGGGGGCGGGAGCAGTAATGCCGCGGCAGTGCTGATGGCCTTGAACCGGCATTTCGGAAGCCCCCTGTCCTTGTCGGATCTCTTTTCCGCCGCACTTTCCCTCGGGGCGGATGTCCCCTTCTTTATTTTTGGCAAACCGGCTTTGGCCACCGGTGTCGGCGAGATCCTTGAGCCCTGTCCCGGGCTCCCCCTTTTCCCGCTCGTGTTGATCTTTCCGGGTTTCGGGGTGTC
>JALVQN010000168.1 GCA_027025555.1 Desulfobacterales bacterium | reverse complement strand
CCCTGAAACACCAAAACGTTCGATTGAAAGGTCAAAACACGGCTCCGGCCACCTGAACGCAACCCCAAAACCGGAACGAACGGCTCATCCCCTCATGTCCCAAACATGAATCGCTCAGATTAGGATGCAATCATTGCGCTCGGGATAAGTGGCGATAAACGTGTAGTCCCTCCTTTGATGACGGCCTTTGAAAAAGACATGAAGCAACACACAGGGGCTGCCATGGCGATCCTTCCCGCCCTTGGTCAATTCAAAGATGCGCGGGCGGTGCCGCTTCTTATCAAAGCGCTGGAGAACCCGAATGAAGATTGGCTGGGAGGCGAGGCCGACGCCGGGCCGCAAGCGCAGGCCCGGCAGATCCCGCCAGAAGCGGATGGGGGCATCCATGTCCGGGGTCACCAAAAGCCAGGTGATGGATTCCCGTGTAAGGCGCCATGGTCTCATCCTTTATGCGCTCTCAAAAGGTCAGGACGCGATATCCCTTCTCAATATATTCGGATATGGCCGGATGCCCGGACATGGCGCCGATGAGCGGGATGCCTTCTTCCTTGACGGCCTCGGCCACGCCGAGCTTCATTGAACAGGCGCGACAGGCGCCCAGGAGCAGTTCCCTGTCCCGAACCTTGGAGAACAAGGGGTGCAGAAAATGGCCGGGTTTTGCCATGGGGGGGATCAGTTTGACCGACTCCCCCTCCATGACGATCTTTCCCTCCATCCCTTTATCCGCCATATCCAGGGCGTTGAGCAGCACATGAATGAAGCACATGGCATCCCCGCGAAAGGCGAAAAAGACGGTCTTTTCCATCTCCATTCCTCCTGACAGCGTGTGAATTTCGGACCCGCCTTTTTATCGCGCCGCCACGTCAACTGGGGGCGGACGAGGCCCTGTCTCGATCCTGCACGGATCCCGGTCCGGCCAGGGGCTTGAACGCCGCCTTGGACGCCCCGCAGATCGGACACCGCCAGTCGTCGGGCAGGTCCTTAAAGGCCGTTCCCTTTTTGATCTTGCCTTTTCGGTCCCCTTTGTCGGGATTGTAGATGTAGCCGCAGTTCACTGTTTGGCATTGATACATTTCTTCGGGTTGTGCCATCTTGTCCCTCCATGATTTTTGTTTTACGTTCGCGTTATTGGAAGAAAAAGGTGTTTCCTTTTAAGATTGAGGGGGGGGTTTTTCCAGGGTCTTCAGGGCGTCAAGGATCCGGTTCCGTTCCTCTTCCAGCTCGAAAATCACCTGCATGAGAGGGGGTTTCACGGAATGGGCCGGCAATTGGGCTTCTGCCTCCTGGATCTTTTTTTCAATCTCTTTGAGCTTTTTCCTCAATGTCTCGGGTGTGGGCGTCATGAGCACCTCGGGGTTTCGGCCTTCTCCAGCCGGGAGGGTTTGATCCATGTGCCGTCTTTCAGATAGTCGATGCAGATTTTCTTAAGGCGGTCCTTTTCTTCCAGAAACCGGGCCTTCATCCCCTTGAGCCATTCCCGATGCCGGATCGCCGATGCCTTTGACAAAAACATTTCATGGGTAGCGGGTTGAATATCAAAAGTCACCCCATTTTCATCCATCTGAAAGGCGCCGGTGTTGCTGCAGAGCATGCATCGGACGTGTCCGTTTTCCAGGAATCGGAAGGTATCGCCGCCGCAGACCGGGCAGGCGGCATTCTTTGTGGCAGGCGGTCCTTGAAAGAGGGCGGCGGCGAGCCCCGAAAGGATCTCTTCATTGGCCTCATTGAGGAAAATCTCGCCGGGCAAGGCGCCGTAAAGGATTTCGCATCCTTTCACATCACACATCAAGGCCCTTAAGAAGCTCTGGATTCCCAGACGCGTGTACCCTTCCTTGCCGACAATGCCGGCGATGCCGACGCCCACAGCGGGCTTGCCCCAGAGGGTTTCAATGTAGGCAAGCAAGGAAAGCCCCCGGTCCAAAAGGTGCTTCAGTGTTGCATTGGGACCCAGGAAATAGGTGGGGGCGGCCACCACGAGAGCATCCGCATCAAACAGGGCTTCCCGGATCCGGGGCAGGTCGTCGTCGATCACACAGCGCCCTTCCTTGAAAAGGCAGGTATAACAGCCCCTGCAGGGGCGGATATCAAAATCGGAAATCCGCAACAGCTTGAGTTCATGGGGTTCTTGAAGGGCGCGACTGATGGCCTTGACGGCGATCTCACTGTTTCCCAGCTTTCTGGGGGAACCCAGGATGCCCAAAAGGGTTTTCATGACAACACGCTCCTGATGCAACTTAAGGGGAAAGGGTATAGGAATTTACGGGATTTCATTTTGTTGAAAAACACTTCACCATAAAGATTCAAAGTCTGTCAAGGGCTATCCCGGACGACAGCAGCCGGGGGTCAAGGCCAATCAAAAAACGTTTTTTGGCAAATGCCCTTGATCCGGTATCCCTTTTTCCGATAAAAGGAATCCCGATGGAAACGCTTTTTGACCTGAGTGTGGACATTGCGGGAATTTCCATGAAAAATCCCGTGATGACGGCTTCCGGAACCTTCGGATACGGCCTGGAATACGCCGAGATGGTGGACCTGAATCGCCTGGGGGCCGTCGTGGTGAAGGGGCTGCACCTGAATCCGTCCAAGGGGAATCCGCCCCCCCGGATTGTGGAAACCCCCTGCGGCATGCTCAATGCCATCGGGTTGGAAAACGTGGGCATCCGGGCCTTTATGGAGGAGAAGCTGCCCCGCTTGAAACGCTTCCATGTGCCTGTCATCGTCAATATTTACGGACACACGGTGACCGAGTATGCGGAAGTGGCGGCGGCGGTGGAGGGGGAAGCGGCGATTGCGGCAGTGGAAGTCAACATTTCCTGCCCCAACATCAAGGAGGGCGGCGTGGCCTTCGGGGTTCATCCCGAAAGCGCCCGTGCGGTCATCGAAGCGGTGCGCAAGGCCACAAAAAAGCCGCTCATCGCAAAGCTTTCCCCCAACGTCACCGACATCGCCGGGATCGCCCAAAGCGTGGAAGCCGCCGGCGCCGATGCCGTCTCCCTGATCAACACCATCACCGGAATGGCCGTGGATGTGGATACCCGGCGGCCGAAACTGGCCAATGTCACCGGAGGGCTTTCCGGGCCCGCCGTCAAGCCCATCGCCTTGCGCATGGTGTGGCAGGCCGTGAAGAGCGTCTCGATTCCCGTCATCGGCATCGGCGGCATCATGACCGCCCAAGACGCCCTGGAGTTTCTGGTGGCCGGCGCCCGCGCGGTTCAGGTGGGCACGGCCAACTTCGTCAATCCCCGGGCCACCCTGGATATCCTGGAGGGGATCGAAGCATTCATGATCGAAAAGGGGATTCAGCGGATTTCCGAGATCATCGGCTCGCTTCGGGCGTGAGACCCTGGATGTCTTCAACCGGAGCCATGTCAGCAGCTTTCAGGATGCCTCTCTATTAGAACCCCTCTCAGAAAAACATCCGTCAAGCGATTATGCAAAAAATTTCGCAACTGCCTTTAATTATTACCTAATCTGAGCGATTCATGTTTGGGACATGAGGGGATGAGCCGTTCGTTCCGGTTTTGGGGTTGCGTTCAGGTGGCCGGAGCCGTGTTTTGACCT